>JAISYY010000320.1 GCA_031269635.1 Tannerella sp.
GCGCGTTTCTTCAGGGCGTTTGCCTACCGTAACCTTGGCGAACTGTTCGGCGGCGTGCCGCTGGTAAAAGAGATTACACTCGTCCCGCGATATGACTACGAACGCTCGTCCCGTATGGAAACGAACCAGTTTGCCATCGACGAAATGGAAGCCGTGCTGTCCGATTTTCCGGTAACTGCATCGGAAGCGGGGCGGCTGGTGCGTGCCGCGGTGCAGCACAATCTTTGCCAGCTCTACATTGATAAAGGTGTACTGCTTGCCGAATCGGGCGGCGACACCGGCAGCGCCTATCAGCGGGCACTCGGTTATGCGAACGAGATTATCGACGGCGGCACGTACAGCCTGATGACCGAACGTTTCGGGTCGCGGAAAGAGGAAAATCCCGATTTCTATTTTTCCAATAACATGGCCGACCAGACACCCGACCATCTGTATTCGGCTGCAGGTTACGCGGCGGAAGGTAATGTCTACTGGGATCTGTTTCAGGAAGGCAATCAGGATTACCAGCAGGGGAACACGGAAGCCATCTGGGTAGCGCAATCCGACTACAGCGTCAAGAAAACGGACGGTAAAAAGGCCGGTCTGATGTATCCGGGTATTTACGGTCCCGTTTTTCGCGATCAGGGTGCAACTCACGCTTCCGGTACGATGGAAGATGTAGCAGGTACCGGCATGGTTCAGGTGACGCCCACTGCCTATACACGTGATTTGGTTTACGAAGGTAAATGGGGGGATGACCTGCGCAATTCGGAAGCCGTGTTCCGCCGGATTTTTTACGGGAACGTATCTACTTCGGAATATTACGGAAAACCCATTCCCTGGAGCGTCCTGTACAAGGAGCAAAACGGCGTGGTAAACGATGCGGCATATACCATGCTGTATCCCACTTCGTGCAAAATCGCTACGGATAAATTTACGGGAATAGCGGACGGTGAAAACAGGACATATCTTTATCGGGACGACTACTTGATTCGTCTGCCGGAAACGATTTTACTGCGGGCGGAAGTCAAGTGGCGGCTCGGCGACAATGCAGGCGCGGCTTCCGACATCAACCTGCTCCGTTCGCGCGCCCGGTGCGGCTATTCAGTCACCGCCTCCGATGTAAGCGTGGACTTGATCCTCGACGAACGCGCACGGGAATTAGTCTATGAAGAAAGCCGGTGGAATACGCTGCTCCGCATGGGTGGAGGTGCGATGATGGCAGAGCGCATCAAAAAGTATTCCTACTGGGATTATCCGCGGAATACGCTGACTAAGAATTTCACTTTGTGGCCTATCCCTCAGACGGTAATAGACACGAACAAGGACATAGTGATGGAACAAAATCCGGACTGGAAGTAAGTACGCAACATGAAAAGAGGCATATCCGGCTGTCATTGTTCGAATGGCCTCTTTTTCTTTTGTACTTCACAACAATTTCACTTTTGTTACGTTGCGTATTATATAGATACATAAATACAATCTCATGAAACAGTTTTCGAAAATTTTATGGCTGTTGTTTGCTTGTATAACAAGTTGTACCCTTCCGGAAAAAGAGGATACGGGCAAGTCCGGCGCAGCTGCTTATCAGGACATGCACAACGGTATCTTTATTCACTATATGTATGTGGGAAAGCCATACGAGTGGGGATCGACCGTTTGGGCGGACGGCTCGGAGGTGGCAAGCCTTGACGAACTGGCAGACAATCTTGATGTGAACGATTTGGCTGAAGTGGCGGCATCGGCACGGGCGCAATACGTGATTTTCACCACCTTTCACGCCAACATGCAAACGCTTTTCCCGAGCAGGGTGATGAATCGGTATTTGCCCGGACATACTTCACGGCGCGATGCGGTCGGCGATTTAATCACCGCATTAAAAGCCAAAAACATACGGACAGTACTCTATTTCCATCCTTCCGACGCACATGATTTGAGCGAGGAAGACCGGTCGCGTGTGGGTGGAAACGACACGTTGCCGCGCCTGCGCTGGAACGACTTCATCAATGAACTGATGTCGGAAGTACTTGAGCGTTACGGGAAAGACCTTTCGGGCTTTTTTATCGACGGAGGGCTGCCCGAGTATGTGGACGCCGCCCGTCTGCGGAAAACGATAAAGGATTACAATCCCGAACTGTGGATTATCCAGAATGCCGGTCTGAATCCCCTGTGCGCCGATTTCGCAGGTCTCGAAGACCGGATGAAACACCCGTTTCCGGCGACAAACTGGCTGAGAGCGCAGGTTATTTCGGGAGAATGGTGGTCGGGAAAGAAAGGGAATGTGGTTTACAATCCCGAATTTGCGTACCGCTACACGATTCTGCAGGCAGCCGTCACCGACCGGCTGGGCGGCGGCGTGGCATGGTCGTTTGGGCCTTATGCCGGCGGACGCTGGGAGCCGGGCGTGCGTTCTTTCTGTAAAGATTTGGGCGCGCTGCTCGACAAGGCCGGGAAATCACTTTTCGACACCCGTCCGGGAACGGCTTATATCACTCTTGGCGGTAAAATAGCCGATAATAGCCGCTATGTAACCCATAGCGATGGACAGGGTTTACTCGAAACGCCCTGCGTGGCTACGGAATCGAAAGACGGCAAGACCACTTATCTGCATGTGTTTTTCCCTCCAAAAGGACAGACGTTGAAATTGCCTCCTCCTGCAAACGGATACAAATTCAAGTCGGCGAGACTGTTTGCAGGCGGTCGCAAAGTGGATTTGCTGCAGGATACCGCCGGCGTAACGCTCACCCTGCCATCCGGTGACCGGTGGGATGATTTGGATACAATTATCGAACTTGAATAATTTAAATAATTTATATACATGTAACATGAAACGATCAAACAGTTTTTTTAAGTATCTGCCGGCAGCCATACTGTTGGCGGGATTATTGGGAGGCGTAAGTCTCCACGCGCAGGAGACATCGGAAACCCTGCAGTCGCCGGCGCAGAAGTTTAGCGCTCCGGGCAACGAATATCGCACGCCCGCCGGATGGAAAAAAGAAAATCTGACGCGCGAAGTATTAATCAACGATTTTAGTACGCCGCCGCCGGGTTACGGGAATGTGGCGTTTTACTGGTGGCTTGGCGACCCGCTGACAAAAGAGCGTTTGTCGTGGCAATTAGAGCGTCTGGCGCA
>JAISYY010000168.1 GCA_031269635.1 Tannerella sp.
AAGTAAACGGATATGCCGAGTTTTATCATCATGGGGTTCAGCGGATAGTGGGTCAGTGAAAAATAGTTGGTCGGCTTGATGAACAGCGAACTCAGGTTGTAGCCCGAGACAAAGAAACGCGCCTGTTTCAGTTTGAAGTTTGCGTACGCGTTGATGACGGGATAATTGCCGGTTTTGACTTCGTCCTGCGTCTGGAACTGCTGTGTGGCGGGTTCGTAGTACGGTGCAAGGTATGCAGTATGGTAGTGAGCGTCTGCGCCGATTTGAAGGCTTAATACTTCTACTAATTTGAAATCGAGGTAAATGTTTGTGTATGCGGATACCAGCGGCAGGGGCAATACGCTTTTTTCGCTGCTCAGTTGGTATGCGACTTCGTTTTCCCAACCGAACGCTTTGTACCTGAAATCCTGCCTTATCCGTGCGGTTATGACCTGGAGATTGCTTTCGTACTGTTCGGGAATGCCTTTTTTCCCGAAATAGATGAAGTTTTGAAGGCTTTCCACTCCGGCGGAAATTTTCGTTTGCGTCTGTTTCATGTCGACTTCGCCCCCGGCGTACACTCTTTGTGTGTTTTTTAACCCCAGGTCCCACAGGAAATAACGCGAATGGTGGTGGCGCATGTAAAAAGCAGGGGTGAGGTTCCTGACATATCCGGCAGCTTTCACGGATGCCTCTTTTCCCAGCAGGCGGAATTGGGTTTTCACTTCACCGTCGGCGCGAAATTCGCCCAAATCGGTTCCGGCGAGGCAAAATTCGCCTCTTGCCTTGTACGTAAGCAGCTTGCCCTGGCGCTTTGACAGTTCGGCGCCGAGATAGGTGGAAAACTCATCGTAATTTGTCGTGCCGGTCAGGGAATCTTCCGACGAAGGGAGCGTGAATCTTCTTTTTTCAAAATTGATGTAAGCCGTCAGTCCGAATTTAGCCCAGTCCTGGAAGCCCTCCCGCAGAGACAGCGCAACGGTATTTTTCAGAAACCATGCGGACGTATAATCATTCAGCGTTGAGTCTTTGGCGCCGAACCTGTTTTCGTAGCAGGTATCAATCATGTTCATGTTTGATATGAAGCGCCTGCTGTTGTTTTCGTATTCCAGCGTATGAATGATGCTCGATACGGGCACGAAGACGGCATTGATTTCCTCCTCGTCCTCCGGGCTGTTACCGGCCGCTCCCGCAAAAATATCCGCTGCGTCCGGCGGGCTGTCTTCGGCCTCCTCATGTTCGCCGGACTGCATTTCTTCCAGCAGTTTCTGTTCCTCATTCCTTTTATTCGTTTCTTTCCTCTTTTCGGCTTCCTCTTTTTCCGTCGCCGTCATTTCGCGGTAAAATCCGAGGTTATACCTGTGCGAAAGGAAGAACTGCGTTCCTTTTATGCGGTTCCAGGTGTTTGTCAGGCGGGTGGGGAATGATTGCCTGTCGAGGGGGCGCTTCCCGTCGTTAAATTCGTCAAAATAGGATATCAGGCTGTCATTTGTGATACCGCCGTTTTCGGTATTCAGGTAGTTGTAATTGCGCATGTATGTATGCATTTCATACCTGTCGGACAGGTAATTTCCGAAAAGACGGTAGTAGAGCAGTTTATTACTGTTGGACGTATACTGGCCGCGCACGTAGGTATAGTCAAAATCCGCGCCGATATTCAGGTTCTTGCCGAAATTTGAAGTAAGCACCCCGTTGAACATTTCTTCCCGGTTTTTCTGTCCGCCGGCTCTTGTATAGGTTATCCTGGTGTAAGGGTCTTTAACGTCGTAAAAAAGTGCGTTTTCCGGGGTCGTAATGTAGTAGCGGTACGGATTTGCAAAAATGAAATCATTATCTTCATCGCGTTCCGAAAATATGCGGCTTTGCGCCGGCGAGCCGGGGTTGGCCAGATAGCCGATTGCAAGCCCGCGCCCTTCTACCAGTGTGGTGCCCGAAAAATTAAGCCTCATCGTATCCATAGGAGCGATGTACCTTTCTCCCAATTTGTCCGTGAGCAGGAATACCGTTACGGGACGGGCGCTCACCCGGCTGCTATCCCCAAGGAGAAGGCTGTCGGACAGGTTTTCCGGCGCGGCGTTTAACTTAGGCGAAAATCCCTTCCTGACGGATTGAGCCGAAAGCACACCGGAAAAAAAGATAAAAGATAATATGTACAAAAAGCCCCGTTTCATAGGCGGCAAAGATAATTATACTTTTTGGATAATGTCCATACCTTTCCGGATTGCTTCTTCGTTTACCGGAAGTAAATCGTAATGGCGTTCGGGCAATGTTTTTTTAAGCCCTTTCATTACACTTTCGAGAGTTACTATCTGCGCGATTTTTAACAGTCCTCCCAGTACAATCATGTTGAAGGTTTTGGACATGTTCAGTTCGGCAGCCGTATCCATTGCATTGATACGGTATACGCCTATATCATTACGGTTTATGGGCTTATGTATTCCATAGCCGTCGTAGAGAAGTATGCCGCCCTTTTTCACTTTTGATTCAAATTTGTCCATTGAGGGCTGGTTAAGGATGATCGCGATGTCGTATTCGTTCAGGATAGGCGAACTTATGCGGTCATCACTTATGATAACCGTAACGTTTGCCGTTCCTCCGCGTTGTTCGGGGCCGTAAGAAGGCATCCAGCTCACTTCCTTCCCTTCCATTAATCCTGAATATGCAAGGATTTTACCCATGGAAAGAACTCCCTGTCCGCCAAATCCGGCTATAATAATTTCATGTTTCATCGTACGTTTTTATAATCATATATTTTTTAAATCCCCCAGGGGGTAGAAGGGGAACATGTTTTCTTTCATCCACCGGTTTGCTTTTTCCGGCGACTGTTTCCATCCGGAGGCACATGCCGACACAAATTCGACGATCGACGTCCCTTTCCCGGCCATTGAGTTCTCGAAAGCCAGCCGCAGCATTTTCTTCGATTTTTTTACTGCGGCGACGGTCTCTACGCTTTGGCGTGTAACAAGGCAAGTCCCTTCGAGTTGCGCCAGCAGATCCGAGATTTTCAGCGGATAGCCGTTCAGCGGGACTTCTCTGCCGTAAGGACATGTGGAGGTCGGCATACCCAGAAGCGTCGTAGGCGCCATTTGTCCGCCGGTCATCCCGTAAATGGCATTGTTGACGAAGACGATCACGATGTTCTCGCCGCGGTTTGCCGCATGAATCGTTTCGGCTGTCCCGATGGCGGCCAGGTCGCCGTCTCCCTGATAAGTGAAGACCATTTTTCCGGGATTCAGCCTTTTGACGGCAGTCGCCACCGCCGGCGCCCGTCCATGAGCCGCTTCGAGCCAGTCTATTTCAATATAGTTGTAGGCGAAGACGGCGCAACCAACCGGTGAAATACCTATCGTTTTTTCTTCCATCCCCATATCTTCGACCGTTTCGGCGATAAGCTTGTGTATCACGCTGTGGCTGCATCCGGGGCAATAGTGCATCGGAACGTCGTTGAGTAACTTTGGTTTTTGGTAAACCAGGTTTTCGGGTCTTATTATTTCGTCTGATACCATCATTTCAGTGTACGTTTATGTTCAAAAAAATCTCATTATATAGTGTGCAACTCGTAATAATATGGCTATGCCTAACAGAATGAGGTATACCGGGCTGTTACTGCCCAAAAGGAAAAAACAGGCGACTGCTCCGATTGCCAGAATCATGAAGAGCAGCGTAAGTAATTCGTCAAGCCGGCTACCACGTTTCATATCAGTTTTTCTTTTACGGCATTTACAATTTCGTCGGGCGTGAATACAATTCCGCCGAGACGTCCGAAGTGCTCTACCTTTACTCTTCCGTTTACGGACAGGCGCACATCTTCCACCATTTGTCCGGCGTTGAGTTCGACGGAAAGCATTCCTTTGACTTTATCCGCATAATCGCCGATCGCTTTTGCCGGGAACGGCCAGAGGGTGATGGGGCGGAACAGTCCGAGTTTCAACCCTTCGTTCCGCGCCGTCTCTATTGCTTTCTGGCAAATCCGCGCCGACGATCCGAAGGCGACGAGCAGATAATCCGCGTCGTCACACATATATTCTTCGAAACGAACTTCGTTTTCTTCGATCTTGTGGTATTTTTTCTGGAAACGAAGGTTTTTCTTTTCCATGATTTCGGGGTCGAGTTCGAGGGAGGTTATGACGTTGCGTTCCCTCCCGGCCGTTTTGCCGGTAGCCGCCCACGGCGATTCTTCCAGGACTTCGGCGTCCGTTTTACGGTTTCGGAAAGGGGGCAATACCACTTTTTCCATTAGCTGCCCGATCATGCCGTCCGCGAGGATGATCGCGGGATTGAGGTATTTGAATGCCAGGTCAAATCCCAAAGATACGAAGTCGGCCATTTCCTGTACGGACGATGGCGCCAGCGTGATAAGCCTGTAATCACCATGCCCGCCGCCTTTCACGGTTTGAAAATAATCGGCCTGGCTCGGCTGTATGGTTCCCAGCCCGGGGCCACCGCGCATTACGTTTACAATGAGGCAGGGAAGGTCGGCGCCGGCAATGTATGAAATGCCTTCAAGTTTGAGGCTTATCCCGGGACTGGACGATGACGTCATCACGCGCTTGCCCGTACCCGCTCCTCCATAGACCATGTTTATGGCAGCGATCTCGCTTTCGGCCTGGAGCACGACCATGCCGGTCGTTTCCCAGGGCTTTTCCGCTTCCAGCGTTTCCAGTATTTCCGACTGAGGCGTGATGGGATAGCCGAAATAGCCGTCCGCGCCATAACGAATGGCCGCGTGGGCGATCGCTTCGTTACCTTTCATTAATCTTACATCTTCCATTTTTAACCGTTAATTTTCTTTTTGTAAATAGTGAGACAGCCGTCGGGACATACCCAGCCGCAACTTGCACATCCGGTGCAGGCGTCAGGGTTTTTCATATATACGTAATGATATCCTTTGTTGTTAACTTCACGGGGATGCAACTCGAGCACGCCAACCGGACAGGCTAACGTGCATAAATTACAACCTTTGCAGCGTTCTGTGTTTACAACGACTGCTCCTTTTATTTTTGCCATAACTACAATTTTTTCCGTATTTATTTTATAAAGGCCACAAAAGTACGAAAAAAAGCGGAATGTGAAATGAAAATGTCCGACTTTTTCGTTCCGGGGTATTATTTTTACGGATGTAAAATCTTCGGGTTGTGCAGGTTATTACATTAATTATTATGCACGCCGCTGTTCAGATAATTTCTGGCCAGCTCGCCGGCAGCAGATACCTTCCCGGCATACGGTTCCGTCAACCGCTCCCGTGTCATGTTTAAGGTTGACAGATATTCCAGGATACGGTTTGAAAAGAGTTTCAGTGCTTCGCTTAAGACGTCGATCGCTTCTTTCCGGCGTTCCGTTTCAATGCAGCAGTATATGAAATTTCCGTAAACGGAGACTTCGTCTTCCAGGTCGTTATTTCCCAGTACAGGCTTTAATACATGGTAAGCCTTTTCATATTCTTCCAGGTTCATGAAACATTCTGCAAGAAACGGCTCTATTTCGGGATTTTCAAAATTGTCGTTAGACGTTAATTCTTCGTAAATGGAGATGGCCTTTTCATAGTTTTCGTTTTTATAAAGGCAGTAAGCTTTCATCAGTTTGATTTCATATTCCAAGTCCGGATCTTCAGCTTCGCTGATGCATGTCAGCGCAAAGTCAAGCGAATCCACCGACCGCTCGAAATCTGCGCATAACGAATACAGCCGTCCCTGCATATACCATATTTCGGCAGAGTAGGGGTCCTCGTCAAGCAGTTCGCGGCAGAGGTTCAATGCTTCTTTTGTTTTTCCCTGTAACTCAAGGTTGAAACAAAGCTCCGATTTCAGTGGTAGATTGTCGGGGAACAGGGTTAAGGCATGCTGTATGAAATGGTAAGTGTCCTGATGGCGTTTTTCCATATCGTTCATTACGCACGCCGTATGAAAAACGGCATCTTCCAGGTACGGGCTGTCCAGGGCCGTCAATTCGTCGATCAGTTCAATCATTTCGTCATGCCGGTCAAGCTCGCAGTAACATTCAAGGCGTATGAGGTCAATGTCTTTATTCCCCTTGATGCCAATATCGTAGGCAAGTTTCAGGGCCTGTTTGAAATCTTCCAGCGCCACAAGCGTTTTGCACAGCGAGATTCTGAACCCGATGTTGCCGGGATACAGTTCATTCCCCAGTTCAATCACTGTTTTCAGATTCGGCGCGTCATCTTTATCTAAAAAATAATCAATGAGCGATACGAGTTCGTTTGCTTCAAAATAGGGGGTCGTATTGCTTTTTTGTGACTCGAAGAAGCGTTTCAATAAAGATGAAATATTATTCATTTCTCAGTGTTTATTTGTCTTTTACTTTGTTCCAGGTATCTTTCAGCGGTACCGTGCGGTTGAAAACAGGATTGCCGTCTGTGCTGTCCGGGTCGAGATTGAAATATCCGATGCGCAGGAACTGGAAACGGTCATAAGGTTTTGCCTGTTTGAGTTCCTCTTCAACGAAGCAGTTTGTAAGGATTTTCAGGGAATCGGGGTTCAGCAGTTCATGAAAATCTTTTTCTTTTTCCTCCGAAGGATTTTCTACCGTGAAAAGGCGGTCGTACAGGCGCACTTCGGCCGGGACAGCATGTTTGACCGATACCCAGTGTATCGTGCCCTTCACTTTGCGGTTGCTTTCCGGCATGCCGCTTTTCGTCCGGGGGTCATATTCGGCATAAACTTCCGTGACTTCGCCCGCCCCGTTCTTTTTACATCCCGTACATTTTATGATGTATGAACAGCGCAACCTGACTTCCTGTCCGGGCGTAAGGCGGAAATATTTTTTCGGGGCGTCTTCCATAAAATCTTCCGCTTCGATATACAGTTCGCGCGAGAACGCTATTTGATGCGAACCGGCGGAAGGGTCTTCGGGATTGTTAACCGAATCGAGCATTTCAACTTTGTCTTCGGGATAGTTCGTTAAGATCAGTTTGACCGGGTTTATTACGGCGGCAACCCTTTTTGCCGTCGCATTAAGGTCTTCCCTTGCGGCATATTCAAGTTGTGCAACGTCAACGATACCGTCGTATTTGGTATAGCCTATCATGTTGATGAAACTGCGGAT
>JAISYY010000190.1 GCA_031269635.1 Tannerella sp.
ATGCTCTCGCTGCTTAATCGAAGAATAGTAGATTAAAGCTTTATCCTTACACCAGGTGTTTGGACGAGACATCACCCGGAAGCTGTGGCTTCGAAGCGTTCCGACAAGGTGGTGCAGAAGTATCGGAGATAGTCTGACGGATGTCCCGGACGGCAGATGAAGATTAAGGGACTAAGGTTGTGGTTGGTGGCTTCGTTCTTGCCGCAGCACAAAAATCGAGGCGAAGATAAGCATGTAGAAAGCAAATTAGTTCCTCGTTTGGACGAGAGTTCGAATCTCTCCAGCTCCACAAGCATTGATAAATGCCTTAAATTCAGCTATTTATAAATGTGTACAAAACGAGGTATACAATAATAGACAAAAACGTGCATATACAGGTTGTTTTTTTAGTGTCGCAGCGAAAAAAACATAACAAAATGTCACGAAGAAGAAAAGAAATTATTATGCCCCATCTGAACGATAATAATGGGGATTTGACAAAACCCCTTCTTTTTTCAATTTTTATTTTGCATTGAATAAATGATGGAATTAGTTTTTCAGTTTCAATCCAAAATTATTCAATTAAGGAATTCCACATTATTTCAATTACGGGACAAGGAGATATACTTTTTTCATAATTCAATTCGGAGGTAAATTTTTTTAGACCTTCGACAATTTTCCTCTTTTCTTCGACAGAAAAATTGGTCAAATTTTTATGACAGTCGAGCCGATTTCCCTGCTGATGTCCTGGAGGGCGTGGTTGAGGGTGGATATTTCTTCTGTGGTGAATCGCGCCGGGCTTTTAATGTAGCTCCATTCCTTGTTTTTTTGACGTCGAAAATGAGTCCGGGATATGGCAAAAAAACGCCCGCTCTTTCCGGGAGCGGGCGTTCATACGGGTTGTCAAATGAGTTCCTTTCAGAATCGTACCGTACTTAATTGTTCGGCCAGGGAATGTATTCCTTGCTGTATTTTGTCGCGTTGCTTTGGCGAAGCAAAAGCGATACCGTTTTTGTACTTGCGCATAAGGGAGGCATTAATCCCAATGTTTTCGGCTAATATCGAAACATTAAATATGGGGTATGTTTTGAAGAATCCGGAAAAATCGTATTTGTAATCAAACCGGATTTCTTCCCGTATAACCTCCGGCAAAGGTAAATTTTCTTCGTCATAATGTTCCTTTATGGCTTCGAGATTGTCTCGAAGATTTTCTTTTGCTTCCTCTTCGGTTAATCCATAGCCATACAGGGGTACTCCACTTAATTCCGGACAGTAGATGCCATAACCTCCGTCCGATGCTTTTTCGATAATTGTTGTAACTGCTTTCATAACTTTTTGTTTTTTATTTGTTTTGACAAATGAGAAGGGAGGGCTATTTTAGCCCTGCCCCTTTTAATATCGATTCTAATGTATCGGTGGGGACTTCCTTTCCCGGATGCCGGCCTACGGGTATCGGCGGGAAACCGGGATGAACATACTTTGCATGTCTTTTTCCCTTTTTTAATTCCCAACCGTTCCGTTCTAATAATCAATACAATTCTGAAAACTTCATGTGTTAAAGAACTCTCATTTGACAATGCAAAAGTAACGTATTTGTTCCAGATTTAAAAATATTCCGGTAATTATTTTTGCCTGTTTGTGTTTATTTAACAGAAAAGCCCGGTTTTCTCAAACGGGGCTTTTTTACTAACTAATAAAGTATTTGTAGCCAGGGTGTCTGGTCGCTACCGGAATCGGCGTATATCCGTGTCCGGAGTTCGCTGATGAGCGCCAGGGTGGTGTCGGATATGACGGCGCGTTCGACGATGTCCATTACATCGCTCACTTTGGCGGCTACGGTTGCGGCCATGTGGAGTGTGTCGGTGATGGTGTTCCGGCTGTCCCGGTCGGATTCGAATTCTCCGAAGTCGATGAAGAGATAAGTGCAGGTGACGGCGTCTATGCGCCGTTTTACCGTGTCCATGTCGGCTCCGAAGATGTAGTTTTTTATGTCCGGAATGGTGCCGGACGGGGGCAGGGATTTCATTTTTTCAAGTAAACTGTTGTAGAACGGCAGGTCGCTTTTGCCGTTGGCGAAGGCGGACAGGACGCCTTCCCGCGCCGGGAATTTGGCGAAATATTCGAATAGTTTAAGTATCATATGATTTGTTTGATTATGGACATGGGCAGTCCGGTCATTTTTTCGATTTCGGAGCGTTTTTTTTCTGCGTATGAGAGGCTTTTTACATACTCGATTGTCTTTTTGCGCAGGATGGTCAGGTATTGTATGATGTTCATCCGGCAGACGGTATTCATGTCTCCCAGCCCGTCGGCGGAGAGGCTGTAAAGCGATTCGAGCGCTCCGGTTGCGATTGGGTTTTTTTTGTCCTCTTTTGCTTTTGTGAGCAGTGAGAAATGGGTTTTGGTGAACAGGTAGTTGGTGAAGGCCTGGAAATTGATCAAAGATGATTTAAAAGCATTTATCCCCGATAAAGATGAAACAATTCAGGAAAGTTAGAGTAACACGTCTGCGCCAGGTATGGCGGTACAGGATCATGAACCCCCCGTCCGCCATCGCCCTGCGCATGCGTAAAATCCACGGCGTAAACAAAGCCTTCGCCGCCTATGTATAACAAATAAAAAAAAACAGACAATGAAAGAAAAAAATAAAGGCAACACTCCGCAAAGCAAATCCGAAGAAATCCCTACGGCCATTACAGCCCTCACAGCCCATTTCCGCCCCGCCACCGACGAGCGCGACGCCACCCACTGGCTCACCACAACGGAAGTCAGCGACGCCATCCGCCGCCTCGACCCCGGCGCCGCGATAAGCGCGGATAAGGTCTTCAACGCCATGCACGCCGCCGGATTCCGCTACGGCTACCGTCCCGGCTCGGCCGGAATCGACTTCCGCTGGATGCTACATGAAAAGTAAATCCTGTTAAAGCAAAGATAAATCAATGAAAACCGTACAACATACAAAATCATTGATTATCTTTGCTTCGATAAAAAAAAAGAAAGCATGATCACAAACGAACTCATCAAAGAACGCTTCATCGTTCAAACCCTCATACCCGACCTCGATCGCATAAAGGCCGACCAGCTTTCCCGTCTCCATGGCGTCCCCGAACGCGCGCGCCGCCTTTTCGACATCCCCGCCATCCGTACCGCCCTCCAGGGACAAAAACGCACCGTCACCGCCGCCAACGGCAACGTCGTCATCACAGAACAAGTCGACAAACGCATCCGGTACCTCGACATGCGCCGCCTCGGCAACGTCCGTATTTACAACAAAGTCCTGTTCCCACTGATCTACCGTTCCGCCCTGGCACGCATACACTACGGCTTCACCGAGGAAGTACGCCGCAACATCCGCGAAAAACTCACCGAAGCCTGCCGCATCGTAGGCACGATAAAACTAACTTAAAAACCCCAGACCCCATGCCGTTCGTAATCATATACACCCTCATCTGCTTCATCGTAGCCCGCATTTTCGTCCGCGACAGCCTCTCCGAAGTACTTTGTGCCACCCTGTGCTGTTTCATCTGCACCCCATTTTTGGGCATCTGGGTATACAGGAAATTATAACCGGACGAAAACCCGTCCTTTCCCTTCCCCGCGCAACGCCTTAGTTTTGCCTGTAAACTCAAAATACAGCAAATCATGGCACTAAAAAAAGACGTCATTGAAACCGAAATACGGGTCGCCAACAAAGCCCAAAAAGACATCGCCGAAAACGAGCAGCAAATACGCTCACTCAAAGACGCAAACCGCGCCTTAAAAAAAGGATACGGAAAAAGAACAGGTATGAGTTGTCAATCGGGTAAAGGCTGTTAAATCGTCTGCCGTTTGTATCGACAGGTCTTCGAGTAATGTGTGGTATGGTGTGCTCATCCAGCTCCACAACGTAAATTATGATATGCATTTTCCCCTCGGCAAGTGCACAGCCGGTTCAGAAATCAACGCTAATGCGAAGATTCAGTTGGCGGCCGGTCAGATAGTTCGGGACAGGGTGCTGTTGATTATAGGCATCCGTTATCCAATAATACGAATTTGTATTGCTGATATCGAAAAGGTTGAACACATCCACGCCAAGCCATATATTTTTGAAATTACTGAAGAAGGGGCGATCCATAATCGCATCTTTCCCGCCGGCGATCTGATACGAGAAACCGATATCTACGCGACGGTAGGGAGGAGTGCGGTGCCAGAACGATTCCCAGCCCTTATGGGGCACCGTCACCGGCAGACCGCCGGACAGTACGCCTTTCAGGTTTATCATGGCGCGCCTGTTTCCCGGAAAGTAATCCTGGAAATACAGTGATATGTTATATTGCTGATCATTCGGCATCGGCGCATGGACCGTCCCGTTAATCGTCTGCCGCGAACGCATCAACGACACGCTTAGCCACGAATCGGCGCCGGGCACAAACTCGCCGAAAAACTTCATGTCGATACCCATCGCATATCCTTTGGCGCAGTTTTCGCCGTAGTAGCGAATCTTGACGTTATCGACCGTATAAGGGTTAATCGCATCCAGTTTCTTGTAATACAATTCCGACGTGAATTTGAAATTCCGCCTTACGGCGCGGAACGTATAGTCTCCTCCCGCGATGAAATGCGTTGAACGCTGGGATTTCAGTTTTCCGTTAAGCTTGATGATATTATTTCCCGATGCATCCTGTTCCGTGATACGCAGTTCCTTGTAAAACGGAGGCTGATAATAAAATCCCGCTGCAAAGCGCAGTGTCAGGTTCTGGTTTGAATTGGGGATAAATCCGGCGGAAAGCCTGGGACTCACGATAAGCTCGTTATTATAATCCCAGTAGCCGGCGCGCAGACCGCCGGTTATCGAATACAGGCCTCTTCCGGTACGGAACTTAAATACGTCCTGGACATAAGCCGAATAGCGCCGGCTTTCCAGTTTGTTGTCCGAAAACAGGTTGGAAACCACATTGACGGTAGCGCCTGTTTGCGGGAGGCTGTAACCCGACGAATCCCGGCTTTCCCATTCGCTTATGCGATCTATTATATGTTCATACTGGGCATTGACGCCGAACTTCAACGTATTGGCGGCATTTATTTTGGCTGTGCCGAAGAATCCCATATTAACGACGTTCGAGTTCAGCCTGTTCCGGGCATGTTCGTGATAGCCGCCCACGTCGAGCGGCGAGATAATCTCCTCGGTTGTTGTTCCGGCTTCCGCAATCCGCTGGTCATAAACGCCCGTAATGTCATAACTCTCCTCCTCGCGGCTATTAAACGCAGAAGCCCGGATGCCATACTGCACATTTTCATTCTGCGTATATTTCAGCGTCATCGCGCCAAACATCGTCAGGAAGCGGTCGCGCTCCTTCCCGTCAAAAAAAACCCGGAAAGTCCGGGGGTTACGCGCCGTGCCGTAAAGCGTCTCCCGCGAGTGGGGAATAAAATTATAATTGTTTATAGAGAGGTTCCCCAAAAAGTCAGCTTCCAGTTTCGGTGCGAGGCGGTACGTCATGTAAGTCTGCAAGTCGGTATAGTCGGGATCATATTCCGCATCGGTATCCAGCGTGCCCAGGAGGGAACGGTTCGTTTTATACCTCAAACCGGTCATTTGGGTGAAACGGCCGGTCGAGCTGCCCACATAAGCGTTTGCACCCATCAGGCTTACCCCGGCCGAACCTTCCAGGCCTTCCGGTTTCTTGTAAGTAATATCCAGGACCGAACTCATTTTATCCCCATACCGCGCCTCGAAGCCTCCGGCTGAGAACTGCACGTTTTCGGTCATCTCGGGATTGATAAAACTCAAACCTTCCTGTTGCCCGGAACGTATCAGGAACGGACGGAACACTTCCAGCCCGTTTACATAGACAATATTTTCATCATAATTACCGCCCCTGACGGAATATTGTGAGCTTAATTCATTGTTCGACGAGACGCCCGCATACGTGACGATCAGGCTCTCAATGCTGCCACCCGCAGGGTCCGGCAAGATTTTCAGCCTGCCCGCATCCAGCGCTTCCATCATATCCATCCTGACCCGGTGAGCGGTCACGGAAACCTCGCCAAGCTCAAAAGACATGTAGCTCATCTTCACGTTCAAACGCATGTCCTGCGACAATTCCGGTATAATACGTTCCGCTTTGTTGTATCCGAGACACGAAAATACAAGCACGACCGAATCGCCCGTGTTTACCGACAGGGAATAATATCCTTTTTCATTCGTCGCCGTCCCGATAACCGTTCCCTTAACGCTGATGTTGACCAGTTCCACCGGATTGCCTTCGGAATCACGTACATTCCCGAATATCTTTGCCCGTTTACCGTCCTGCCCAAACAGGCTTGCATGCAACGATACACATACAAGCGCCATAATAATTGCACGAACCTTCATTTTCTCATTTTTATAACAATACAATAAACGCAGAAAACGGGCAAAGCGTATATCCGGCGCCTGAAATTTTTATTTTACGGATTCCGTAAT
>JAISYY010000238.1 GCA_031269635.1 Tannerella sp.
ACGAAGTCCGCAGTGTTCCGGCCCGTCATTCCCTGTACATTTCTTTTATTTGTTCGGCATAATTGCGGGCAATCACCCGCCTTCGTAATTTTAGCGTGTCGGTGATTTCGCCTTTAGCCATGCTGAAAGGCTCCGCAAGAAGCGTAAAACGTTTTATTTTTTCGTACGAAGCGAATTTTTTCTGGCACTCTTCGATAATAGATTGATAAAAACGCATGATTTCTTTTTTGTCGGTAAGTTCCTGACGGTTTTCGTACGGGATGTCCCTTTTCCGGGCATAATTTTCGAGATTTTCAAAGTCAGGTACAATCAGTGCGCTCACGAACTTGTACGTATCGGCGATGACTACACATTGTTCGATGTACGCATTTCCGCTCAGGCTCAGTTCTATCGCCTGTGGAGCGATGTATTTCCCGTTTGATGTTTTAAACAAGTCTTTGATGCGTTCGAGGAAATAGAGCGTATTCCCTTCGAGGTGGCCTGCGTCGCCGGTTCTGAAGAAACCGTCTTCCGTGAATACTTTCGCCGTTTCCTCCGGTTTTTTGTAATAGCCGGGCGTAATCGTTTTACCTTTTACTAAAATCTCGTTGTTACGCTCGTCAATGCGCACTTCGATATCCGGCATAACCACTCCGATGGATCCTATTGTAAAATTTTCGGCAGAAGGGTAACAGCATACTGTCGCCGATGTCTCGGTCAGTCCGTATCCATAACAGATCGGGATGTTCACCGACAGCAGAAACTCGGTCATGTGGTCGGCCAGCGGCGCCCCCGCCACCGGGAACAGCCGTCCGCGATTCAGGCCGATTACTTTTTTCAACAGGGTAAAAGCCGTTTTATCATAGAAATGAAATTTGAGCGCAAGTCCGAAAGGCGCTCTGATACTCCTGTTCTTGTATTCAAGCACATAACGACGTCCTGTTTCGGCGGCGTTTTTCAGAATCTTTTTCAGGAGACCGGGAGCATTTTCTATCTTTTCCTGTACGCCGGCGTACACTTTTTCCCAGAAACGCGGCACATTGCACATCAGGGTAGGGCGTATCTCCGGCAATATCTGCTGTATCTTTTTCGGATCGTGATTGATGGCTACGCTTATCCCCTGGGAGATACACAGGCATGACCATGCCTTTTCAAAAATATGCGTCAGCGGAAGGAAACACATCGAAATGTCCCTGTCGCTGATCATCGGCAGCCGTATGTCATGTATCCTCAAGACCTCGAACATATTCTCGTGCGTTATGATGACGCCCTTTGATTCGCCTGTCGTGCCGGAGGTGTAAAGAATCATTGCAATATCTGACTTGTGAGCTTCGTGACGGCGTATTTTCACGTTCGTTTCCGCATGTGCATTGTCTCCCAGCCGTATAAACTCGTCAAAATATACGGACGTGTTATCGCCGGGGTGACGGACGACGTTATTGTCGAAGATCACCAGCTGTTTAAGGATGTCTCCCGTCTCTTTTTTCACTTTCCAGGCGTTGTTATACTGCAACTGTTCCCCGACAAAAAGCAGATGAATATTCGCATCTTCAATAATGTACCGGATTTGTTCGGGCGAGCTTGTGGCATACATGGAGACTTCTGCGGCGCGTATCCCGAACGCCCCGAAGTTTGTATAAAAACATTGGGGCATATTCTGGGCATAAATGCCGATATTCTCCTGTACGCCTATTCCGTATTCTATCATAGCCTGCGAAGTCAGGCGGACTTTTTCCGCGAAACGGTTCCATGAAACGCTTTTCCAGTTCCCCTTTTTATCATCGCGGTATAAAAGCTCCTGCCGCTGGCCGTATTTCTCTGCCTGATGATAGATTAAATCGGCAAAATGACTGTTTGTGTAAGACATGTTGTTTGAATTAAAAATTAAGAATTATGTAGATTATAATTTGTGAATTACTTTCATCAGCTGTTCTCCGAGACCAATCGTGTATCCCTGCGAAACGAAAACGACGCGTCCGAACGTATCGGCGATGATGAATACCGGCAGCGCGTCGGGGTCAGACAGTTTCATCGCTTTGGTTATCATCTCCGTGACCTGGCCGCTTCCGTCGACGCCGTAGGAAATCGTGGCAGGCAGGGCGCCGAACTCGTTTTTGTCAAACATATTCAGGCTCTGTTCGTTTTTAAAGAGCAGAATGATGCCGCGGTTCCATTTTTCAAAATCCTCTTTGAATTTGCCGATATCGCGCATGGCATGGTTGGTCGGTTCCTGTCGCGGCCCTAAAATGCCGATGATGAAATATCCGCGGCCGGTAGTGTTCAGGATACTTGTTTCTTCCCCGTTTCCGGCGTTGCGGAATGTCGCTTCGGCATTAATGTTCCCGATAACCTGTATGTCGTCCCGGCTGTCGCGCAGCGTAAGCGTGACGGATGCTGTCCGTTCTTTTTCTACGGTAAAGAAAGAGATATGCGCCAGTACTTTTCCGCTTGCCATGCGTACGCCGGTAGTTAACATATAATGTCCTTCGTCGATTGCCAGCGGTTGGCGGAGCAGTTCCTTCCATGTATCGCCGTCTCCCATATCGGTCTGGCTTCTCGAATCGAAATTAAGCGTTTGCAGCCTGGCGTCCGGCAGCAATTTCGACAGGGTGAAATGGCTGTAATATTTAGGGTTGTCAAGCGATTTCATCGGAGTATACGCTGCAAGGGCGTATCCTTGACCGGCTACGGTTTGTCCGGCCGTATCAAAATTCACATCGACCCATTGATTATCGTAATATTGCACCTTTTTCGTCACAGTTTCTATACGGGCCGGGATACCCAGGCTACGCGCTGCGGCAACGAAGAAGATGTTCCTCGAATGAGTATCCGCCGTGCGGGCTTTCCATACGCCTGCGGGCATTACCGGTATGCGTTGCGGGTTCAGGTCATCGCGTACATTAATGCTGTCTTTAACCCAGTTTATTAATACCTGCGGATTCTTGCAGGCTTCTTCGGCGAAAGAAATGTCTATGTTTTCCCTGAAAAACTTCTTGTATGGGGTTAACAGTTCGTTTGATACGCGGGGGTTGAGGACGTATTTCGTTGACAGTTCAGCGTTGGAACCGTGGTCGTCTTGCGTGATGTGTGTGTCGGGAGTATTGTTCAGGTGGTCAAGGAACACTTTCGCCGGCGTATCGCGCAGATCTTTGTTTGAAACGGCATTGAGCAGGCTCAAAGCTTTTGTCATCATGCTGTCGGGCGTTTCTTTCAGGAATCTTTCAATCTGTGCATGGTTGCCGCGGCTTTTGACGAGTATCCCGGCAGCGAGCGTTTTATAATTGTTTTCTTTTGCCGCTTCCCGGAGCTTTTCTTCGGTGTAGAATGTAGATACATACCTGTTTCGCAAGTCATCTTCTTCGCGCATGCGTTTTTCGTTCTCTTTTTTCTGTTCGTCTGTGACTTTGGCCGGGATGGACCCTTCGACGGGCGGGACGATGTCAAGCTCTAAAAATCCGGTGTAACCGGGCTTTTTATCTAAGATAATCACGATTTCATCGTCTTTTCCGAATGACAGTTTGCCGTATCCGAAGCATCCGTCTTTGGTAGCCCAGATAAACATATCGCCTTTTCCTGCCGATAAAGAACACCGGCCGTCCTTGCCGGTTTTCTTCTGTGCAACGGAATAAAACTCCGCGTAGTTGTACAGTTTAAATTCGACCGACGCTCCTTCGACCGGCCGTCCATCGGTATTCCTGACCGTCACAACCGCTTTTGCCGTCGGCGCATAATTGTCTATTACGTTTATTTCCGTGTAACATTCGGTACGTTCCATCACTTCTTCGGGGCCGTCGTAAGAGCCGAATACTTTTGTGTGCATCAACATTCCGCGATATGCCGAAGCGTTAAACCATCCGAGGTTGAGTACCGGTTCCGGTTCGCAGGCGCCCATGAAATACCATTTGCCGTCCACCCATGCTTCTACCCAAGCGTGGTTATCGTCCGTATGCGCCCACCGGGGCGTATATACCTGGCGGGCGGGAATACCGGCCGATCGCAGGGCGGCTACCGCAAAAGTCGATTCTTCGCCGCACCGCCCGTATGCCGATCTGACGGAAGCGATCGGCGAACTTGTACGCGCGTCGGACGGCGTATAAATGACTTTCTCATGACACCAGTGGTTAACTTCCAGGACGGCGTCGTGTAATGATAAATCTTTGATCCTGTTTTTCAGCTCATCGTAAAAAACGATACGGCTTTCGTCAAGATTCTCATTGTTAACCCTTACCGGCAGGACGAAATGCCGGAAAATCACTTCGGGAATCGTTTTTCCCCAGGGCATTTCTTCGCGCGTTTTGAAAGACGAACGTACGTTTTTGAGATAAAAACGCCCGTCATAATCCGCAATATCGCCAATCGGCATATAGGCATATAGAAATTCCATCGCTTCCCTTTCGCGGAGGCTCATTTTTTCTTCAAATACGGAAAACAGTTCCGGGTCAGCAAAAGAAGCCTTCTTCGTTTCCAGCGTCTCGCGGACTTTTGCCCTGTAATCCCCGTCGGTAATAAAATGGCCGCATTGCGTTGATGTGCAGCCTGTAAATAAAACATTCATGACAAAAGGCAATAATAAAATGCTTTTCATCCTTAAAAGATACTTTTCTGTGAAAATTTTTTTCATAATAAATAGGAAAATAAAATTTATAATTTAATGCATTAAAACTGCATAACTGCATGGCAAAGATACAAAAATTTTTTTATAACGTTTATCCATCAGGGCCGGCGCATCTAATTTTATTTGCATTATAAAGCGAAAAAGCCTGCTTTTCCGTCCCACAAAGCATTATGCGTTATTTTTTGAATTTGACGGATCCTCGTGTTTGAAAGCAGGATGGACGGGGTAACCCATATTTCGGCAGACGCCTAAAAAAAATCAGATGCGTCAGTCCTGATTTTTTTTGCTTTCCGTTTGTACGTTATAAAAATTTCATGTAAGTTTGTAGTTTCAAAAAATCATTAAACATGAAGAACGTAAGTAAATTTTTTTTGATGGCATGTTTATGCCAGACAGCGCTGCTGCACGCAGCCGATTTCAAATTTAATGCCGCCGGCAAGTTCAAAATCATGCAGGTAACGGATACGCACATCAACGATCCGGCGGGAAAGAAACAGCCTAACTCCTTCCAAATGACGGTAAACATGTTGCGTCAGACGCTGGATGCCGAAAAACCGGATCTGGTGATCTTCACCGGCGACATCGTAGCCGGCAAACCCTATCAACCCGGCTTCGAACTTGTCGTGGAACCGGTCGTCACCCGTAAAATCCCCTGGGCCGCCCTGTTTGGGAATCACGACGCCGAACAGGATCTGTCCTACGAACAACTGGCCGACCTGATTCAGTCCTGGCCGTACAATGCGGGCAAGATGAAAAAAATCAAGAATGTATCCGGCTATGGGAACTTCGTCATCGAAGTGAAGGAACGAAGCGGAAAGAAGACGGGCGCACTGCTCTACTGCCTCGATTCGCACCAGTACAGCACGCTGAAACCCGTTGTCGACGGCTATGGCTGGTTTGCGGCAGACCAGGTGGACTGGTACCGGAAACAAAGTGAAAAATATACCTCTGCCAATCAGGGGATGCCGTTGCCGGCGTTGGCCTTTTTCCACATTCCGCTGCCGGAATACCGCGCCGTTTATAATGAACGGGGACATCAAATGATCGGCGCACAGTCGGAAGCGGTTTGCGCGCCGGAAATCAACACCGGCATGTTTGCCGCCATGCTCGAAAAGGGCGACGTGATGGGGACGTTTGTCGGACACGATCATACGAACGACTACATCTTCAATTACTGCGGAATCGCGCTGACATACGGCCGCTTCTCCGCCAACTGTTGCGAGAACCTGAAGAACGGCGTCCGGATCATCGAACTGACCGAAGGTCAGCATCGTTTTGACACATGGATCCGTTTAGACGATGAAATCGTGATCAACCGGGTGACATTCCCCGACGACTTGCCCTGGCGTCAGGAGAAAGAATAAACTGCGTACGGCAGAATAGTTGTTTAATGGTTAATGG
>JAISYY010000240.1 GCA_031269635.1 Tannerella sp.
GGCGTTCTTGAAAATCTGGGGATGAGGGTTACGGGCGCTACCCTTGGAATAATCGGCATGGGACGTATCGGGAAGGCTTTGTGTAAACGGGCGCGGGCTTGCGGCATGGATGTTATTTATTACAACCGTCGCCGTCTTGACCTTAATGAAGAAACACGGTTGGGAGCTATCTATGCCGATATGGATGATTTGCTCGCCCAGTCCGATTTTGTTTCGCTTAATGCGCCTTATACGCCCGATACTCACCATCTAATCGGGGAAAAAGAACTGAAAAAGATGAAATCCACCGCAATTCTGATTAATACTTCACGCGGCCCCCTGGTTGATGAAAAAGCTTTGGTCGAGGCGTTGAAAACCGGAGCGATACACGGCGCCGGACTGGACATGTTTGAGTTCGGCGACCATCCATCGCCGGAATTGCTGGTAATGGATAACGTGGTGCTTACCCCTCATATCGGTACGCAAACTACCTGTTCGCGTATCGAAATGGCAAAAGCCGTCAGTAATAATGTAATCGGATTTTTTGAAAATGACCGTCCGGTAAGCCGGGTCTTTTGATGACTATGAATGTAGAATTTATCATAAACGAATTACTGTCTGTCGGGACGCCGGAAAAAGCTGCTTTTCTGCAACGTTTTTTCAAAACCGGCCCGGGACAGTACGGCGAAGGCGATGTTTTTATCGGAGTTGTCGTCCCGCATACCCGCAGCATCGCGAAAGCTAACCTTCAAACGCCTCCGGCGGAGATTCGTAAACTGCTGATGAGTAAATATCATGAAGCCCGCCTGTGCGGATTAGTCATCCTCACCGAACGTTTCAAAAAGGCATCCGGGACGGAACGCGACGAAATTTACGGTTTTTATTTAAAAAACACTTCCCGCATAAACAGCTGGGATTTGGTAGATTTAACATGTCCGACCGTTGTAGGGGAATATCTGGCTGATAAAAGCCGCGGCATCTTGTATAAACTCGCGGAAAGCGACAGTTTGTGGGAACAGCGCATATCAATCGTTTCGACGCTGGCCTTTATACGCAAAAACGATTTCTTCGATACGCTCGAACTGTCAAAGAAACTGTTGAATCATCGACATGACCTTATGCATAAAGCCGTCGGCTGGATGCTGCGCGAAACAGGCAAACGCGACCGCAATGTCCTGACGGCTTTCCTCGAAGAACATGCAGTGAAAATGCCCCGTACCGCACTGCGTTATGCGATAGAACATTATCCGGAACCCGAAAGACAATATTTTCTAAAGAAAAAGCAACCCTCCTGCCGGGAGTAACTTAAAATATCAGTTGAATTCATCATTGTATTTTAATTGTGTATCAGCCATGAATTGTTTGATGCGCTGTTCGTCTTCTTTTCTGCAAATGAGGAGTACATTGCCGTTTTCAGCTACAATATAATCTTTAAGTCCCTGTATTACAGCCAATCTTTTCTGATTCCCCAGTGCGATAACATTGTTTTCGCTTTCGTAAAGCAAAGCGCGGGTTTTCAGAAGCGCATTGTTGTTTTCGTCTTTCGTTGCAATATCAAACAGCGACCCCCATGTCCCAAGGTCAGCCCAGCCAAAATCGACGCACAACATATATACATTATCGGCTTTTTCCATTATCCCGTAATCAATGGATATGTTAGGACAATAAGGGTAATGAATATTGATAAAATCACGTTCGCCGGGCATATTGAATTTATCCGTTCCGAGGTCAAACCGTGCGGATATTTCAGGGAGGAACTTGTGTACGGCATGCATAATCGTATTTACATTCCAGAGGAAAATGCCCGAATTCCAGAAAAATTCACCGCTATCCATAAAAATTTTCGCGAGTTCGAGATTCGGTTTCTCGGTAAAAGTTTTCACCTTTGTGAACTTATCTATCATCGCGTCGCCGCACTGAATATATCCATACCCCGTTTCCGGCCGGCTCGGTTTGATGCCAAGCGTCATAAGCGCTTCATTCTCTTTAGTAAACATTAGTCCCTCGTTTATGGCAGTCAGAAATTCGCTTTCTTTCAGAATAAGATGATCCGAAGGCGCCACCACGATGTTGGCATTCGGGTTACGGGCTTTTATATGATAAGCCGCATAAGCGATGCACGGAGCCGTGTTGCGTCTTGTCGGTTCGAGGAGTACCTGCTTATCCTGAAGCAAAGGAACCTGTTCTTTTACCAGTCCGGCATACTTCTCATTCGTAACGATATAAATATTTTCCATGGGAATTATTTTGGCAAAACGATCAACCGTCATTTGCAACAGCGAACGTCCGATACCAAAAAAATCAAGGAATTGTTTCGGATAACTCTCTCTACTAAATGGCCAAAACCGGCTCCCGATGCCACCTCCCATGATAACGCAAAAATTGTCTCTCATTTGTTTGTATTGAATTTGTTAGTTCTATGTTATGTAATAAACATGACAAAGAAAATGAAATAATTTGATTTTAACGCTCAAGTCAATGCAAAAAAAACCAAAAGCTTGCAAATTCAAAAAAAACACGTACCTTTGCCCCCGTCTTACCCGAAAGCCCAGATGGCGGAATCGGTAGACGCGCTGGTCTCAAACACCAGTGTCAGCAATGACATGCCGGTTCGATCCCGGCTCTGGGTACCGAAAACTCCTGGTAATTCAATGATTGTCAGGAGTTTTTGCTTTAACAGGGTGTGATAAAAGTGTACTATTTACCGAAAACAAGAACA
>JAISYY010000326.1 GCA_031269635.1 Tannerella sp.
CTGTGTTTGCTGCAACTTTTCTCCTTTTATCTGCGTTGCCGCTCCGGAAAAAGAAGATTTTTTAGCCGTACCGTACGCGACGACAATCACCTCGTCAAGGCTTTGAGCCGTTTCCTTCATGACGATAGTAAGATTTTCGCCAATCTCAATCTCGACGGTTTCCATTCCGATAAACGAAATTACGAGGACTTCGGCCGAAGCCGGAAGATCGGGTAAAGAGAAATTCCCGTTACCGTCAGTTATCGTTCCCTTAGTTGTCCCTCTTACGGAGACAGATGCTCCTGCTACAGGCTCGCCGTCCTCAGCCGAGGTAACCGTTCCCGAAGCAGCCTTCGTTTGTGCAAAGGCTATACCTGTACACAGATACAGGAGAGTAAATAAGTAAATCAATTTTCTCATAAACATGCTTTTTTAGTTAAAATTAGACTTGAAATAATCATTATTTTCATAAAAGTAAAGTATTAATTAGTATCCATTACGGCAGTACTGCATGCAGCGGAATTTGCACTGCACGTAGCGGAACTTTCATTACACGCAACATAATATGTATTGCATGTAACGAAACAACAAAAATATGGAAAAAAAAGCTGGTGAACTTTTTTATTTTCCGGATAAATCCGTATATTGCACACGGACTTTGGAGATATACCTGGCCATCTCTCTCTCTCTCTCTCTCTGCAAGAATTGTGCCAACCTTTCCGTTATAGAGGCTTTCACATGATTCACATATCGTTTTTTTCTGTATAAAAATTTCATACACATATGGGTTTTATTGTTATTTTTTGAACGAATAATAACGTTCAGTACCTAAATAATTAATACTCAATGTTACAATTTAGACATAAACATCAAAAAAGGTAACTTGTCACGACAAAGATAAAATTATTTTTGCAAACAATCAACAAGTTTTTAAAAAAAGATTGGAAAAAAAATTGGGATGCTACTGGATTGTAAACATTTCCGCCTGTTCCGGTTACATTCAAGCCGGATCAAATGCCGGCTTCCTGATATTTCGGAGGTGCAACATCTTTGTGTCAAGTTAGTAATAAATTCTTATTATTACCTATCACTTAACGCTAACTTGTGCGTTTGATTTCGTATGTGGTGTTATATAAAAAGTTCGCTAAAGTCGTATCGTCTGTGAACTGTTTGATTTTTTCAGGCGGGATGGGGTTGCCGAGATATACGTGCAATGTCCGGCCTTTTTTGTTGAAAGCTTCTTTTGCGACACGGAGGATACGCAATTTCCAGTTGATGTGTCCCAGGAAGTAGAAGAATTTGGAGTTGAGGCAGTCGAAATAGACGGGAATGACCGGCGCGTTTACTTTACGTATCAGGCGTATCACGCCGTGCGTCCAGGGCAAATCCCTGACGATTTTCCGTTTTATGTCGTAGAACGACATGGCTCCTGCCGGAAAGAATCCCATGGGGTGGCCGTTTTTTAATTGGGAAAGTGCAAGGCGAATGCCGTTTACATTCTTTTGATTGCTTTCCCGGTTATCGTCCGTCTTGGGGATAACGGCAATGAAATTATCTTCCATCGCGGAGATATGCGCCAGAATCTCATTGACCATGACGCGGAAATCGGGACGTATGGAGGCGAAAATATCCGTGAGAATAATGCCGTCGAGCGAGCCGATCGGGTGGTTGGATACCGTTATGAAGGCGCCTTGAGGTAGCTGTTGCAGGATTTCACGGTTATGAACTTCGTAATGTACGTCCATGAGCGGGTCGTTCAGCATTGCGGCGGTAAAAGCCGAACCTCGTAACTGATGATGGTTGGAATGTATCTGATTCACCTTGTCCATACCCGTCCAGTGAAATATCTTTTTCAAAAGATAAATGCCCGGACGCGTCTTGAAAAAAGGTGATTTCCGTTGAAATTCTTCTATATCCAATACTGTTTTTTTCATCTCTGTTTAATTTAGTTATAAATTTGCGTGAATACGGGATTTTCATAATTCACGTATTAAGTTAATTCTATGCAGTCGTCATTGCAACCAATCACAATAAACATGACACTATCTGTTGATTATAAGAAATTCGGTAAATTATGTCTCCACTCTTTCCGTGATTTTTGCACAAATTTTTTCATGTTTACGGATCGATATGGCCAGAATGACATTCAGTACGACTATTTCGTAAATGAAATAGATCCATACGCAGCCTGTCGGTACGACTAAAAACAGCACGAAGGTGCGTCCGTTGAAAGTCATGAAATCAATGCATCTTTTCATCAGGCGTTCGCTCCGTTGCCGGAAATCGAGGCGTATATCCTCCGGGATGTCGTCGCCGTATTTCGAGCGGAACGTTTTAAGCATCCGCTGCAATTTGGGCGTCGCCGATTCTTGTAACGAAGTGTACCCGATGTAAAAAAAGAATAATACTTTGCCGATTATACTTTTATTTTTCCTGTATTGCGAACGTACTTCGTCAAGATCCTGAAACTCTTTTCCTTTTTCCCTGCTGACGAAAAGGAGATGAAGCGTTTTGTAGTAATCCGTTATATTGGCCTGCACCAGGTGCGAAAGGCCGGCTATTGCGGCAGGGATAAAAAACAGCCCGGTCCCGTATTCGTTTTTCAGCTTCAGCGCCAGGAAGACGTAGATGAGCGTGAACCAGATGTCGCCGGCAAAGCCGTCGAGGATGCGGCCGATCTCGGACTTGATGCCGGTGAGGCGTGCCAACTGGCCGTCCACGCAATCAAGTATGTTTGCAATCACAAGGCTTACAATACCGAGCAGGATAAGCAGAAGGCTGTTGCAGTAAAACAGCGGGCCTGCGGCAGCGCCGACAAATATGGATATGACGGTTATCATATTGGGAGTAATCTTCGTATTACAAAGCATCTTGGCTATACGAAAACCAATAGGGCGGTAGAACCATTGATCCGGGTAATTTTCCGTTTCGATGGACTTAAGCGAAGCCTCATATTCCCTGTTTATTGTATCACTCATTTTTTTTTATTTGTATGAATAGCCTCCGTCGGCAATAATTATTTCCCCGTTAATATATGAATTTTTAATTAACAGCGTGTATATTTCGGCCAGTTCATCCGGGTCGCAAAAGCGTCCCAGCGCTATTTTGCTTTCGATGTTCCGGCGTATTTCGGCCGGTTTGTTTTTTTGCCATTCCGTGTCGACAAACCCCGGTGCGACGGCGTTGACACGTATGCCGTGAGGCGAAAGGAATTTCACGAGGTTTTTGACAAGCGCATGTACGGAGGCTTTTGTGACGCCGTACGACAGCGACGTGGCATGAGGCAAAATACCCATAAGCGAACCGGTGAAAATCACGCTTCCTCCGTTGCTGATATTTCCCAGCAGACGCTGAAGCAGGAATACCGGAAAGTGGACATTCGCAAAAAACACCCGTTCCCAGTCTTCGCATTTCATGTCTTCAAAGCGATCGCGGCACGTAAGTCCGGCATTAAAAATGATGGCGCCGAGCTGTATGCCGTTCTTCCCGACATGTTGTGCAATCGCGTCAATCGCATTCCTGTCCGAACTGTCAGCCTGCAGGGGTACCACGTCGACATGACATTCATCGCTCAGTTCCGCACTTGTTTGCTGCGCCGCGGCCGTATCCGTGCTGTATGTCAGCAGGAGGTCATATCCCATTTTGCCGAGGCACCGGGCGACCGATTTTCCGATACCTTTAGTTCCTCCCGTTATTAAAGCATATTCCGTCATGCGCCGTTACTTTTTTTAATCGAATTTTCTATTTTGAAACCCTTTACCGATACGGGTTTTGCATTACGTTCCTTTTGCAGGGATTTCTCATAAGATTCGTGAATCGTTTTTTTTATGGAAGAAGAAGAAACGCCCGAACCGTAGGGGAAATAAAACACCTCGACGCCTAATTCCTTCAGATAATCATATTTACCAAACCAGTCGTCACCTACGACGAATGCGTCGATATTTAATTTTCTTACTATTTCCGTATGGTCAAGCGTCCGTTGCGGGATAACGATATCCGGTGTTTTCAAGGCTTCTATGATTTGAAGCCTCTCATTGAACGGGATGATCGGAGGCTCTTTGTACGACGAAACAAGCTCGTCGGTACTTACTCCGACAATAAGTATGTCGCCCAAGCTTCGCGCATAGTTGATTATGCGTAAGTGATTGAAATGGAACATATCGAACGTTCCTGATGTATAAACGATTATCTTTTCTTTTAACATATCAGGTAAAAAAATTACAAGTACAAAAACAAACCTAAATCACTCGTCTTTCGTCAGATCGAGCTTTTCCTTGTCGCCGCTCCTGTCAACATATTGTTTGCGCAGGGGACTGGCGGTCGAGGCAAGATATCTTTTCCTGTTCCCGTACACGTCAATTAATGTATAAAGGGCGTGCCGGAAAGAATCTTCCGAAGCTTCGTTTTTCCCGGCTATATCATAAGCCGTACCATGTGCGGGAGACGTGCGTACGATCGAAAGTCCTGCCGTGAAGTTTACTCCGTCATCCATCGCCAGCGCTTTGAAAGGCGCCAGCCCCTGGTCGTGATACATGGCGATGACACCGTCGAAAAGCCGGTATGTTTGCGCTCCGAAAAAGCCGTCTGCCGCATAAGGGCCGAAAACGGTAACCCCGTTTTTATCCGCTTCTTCAATGGCCGGCTGAATGATTTTTGCTTCTTCGTCACCGAGAAAACCGTTATCACCGGCATGAGGATTCAGCGCCAGTACAGCTATGCGCGGACGCGATATGCCGAAATCTTCACGCAGCGACCGGTTGAATAGCATCAGTTTTTCGGCAATCTTTCCGGTACTAAGTTTTGATTTTACATCCGATAGCGGGATGTGGCCGGTGACCAGCGCAATACGCATCTGTTCGTTAAGCAGGATCATGAGTGATTTGCGGGCGCCGTCGCCGAATTTCTTTTCGAGATATTCGGTATGTCCCGGAAAATGAAATTTGTCGCTCTGTATGTTATGCTTGTTGATCGGCGCTGTCAGGAGTGCATGGATAGCACCCTTTTTAAGGTCCGCGACGGCTGCTTCGAGGGATTGAAAGGAAGCCTTTCCACCGGCAGGGGTCGAGCGCCCCGGTTCGACGGGAGCGCTGTCGTCAACGCAACGTATCAGGTTGAGTTTTCCGTGAACAGCTTTGTGGGCATCCTGTATCACCTGGATTTCAGGAGGCGTAATGTCCGCTTGTTCCAATAATTTACTGTAAAATGACGCTATTTTGTTCGAACCGTACAGGATCGGAATGCAAAGCTCAAACATCCTTTGGTCGGAGAATGATTTTAGTATAATTTCATAACCGATCCCGTTACTGTCTCCTTGTGAAATACCTATTTTAATCAGTTTTTCTTCCATCGTATTTATTCATTCTTTTTTTCTTCTTTTGCCGTATCTGTCTTTTGGGATCCCTCCTGTTCTCCGGGGAAGCGTGTTGTCTGCAACGCGGCTTCGAGACGGCGGATATAGTTCTTTTTCTCGCCTTCCGGTTCGTAAACGAATCCTTCGGTCACGATGATACGCCTGTTCTTTTCGTCCACACGGGCGTAGCTTACGAACGGGCCGCCCATCATATCGCCGCCTTCCATGCGCCACAAACCGCGCAGTATGCCGCAGTATTTCCCGTGCAATGTGGATGCGAAATAATCTACTACACGTTTTTCCGTGGACATGTATGAGCCTGGAAATGAGCCGGGAAGCATGAGTTTGGTTACGGAATCGCGTTTGGCGACAAGGTATTCGAGCGTGAACGTATTGGAATCTACAAACGGAAAACTGTAAATGAGCAGATCCATACGTCCTTTGGGGACGTTGTTGGAAAACCAGAGGCAGTCGGTTGAGTCTTTGAACGACTTAATCTCTCCCGGCGCGTACAGTGTGATGCCGAATTTGTTTTTAACCATCTCCATGACGACCGGGCTGTATTTCTCCTGCAGAAATTCCCGCGTACGTTTCATTTCTTCTTTCGTATAATGATCCACAAGTATGCGCGGGTTATCCGAAAGAAACGCTTCGAGCGATTTCCCGTCGGGAGCGTTGAGGTAAACAACGGACTGGCCTTTAGCCCATTTGTCGGCTTCCTTCAGGAGCGATACTTTTGTGTACATTTTTTCGTCAATGTTCACAATCAGGATATTACGGATGTATTTAAATAATCCGTCAAACAGGTCCGGTCTCACATAAGTGATTCTCATGGACGATTCCGATTGAGGCAGGTACGGCACCGGCGAAGTCAGTTCTTCTTTTACCGCTATGCCTGTAGTTCCGTCCCATACGGTTTTATCCATTACCGCGACGATTTCATAAGCAATACCTGTCGCGCGTGATATGGATGAAGTAGAATCACACGCACTTAATCCCCACAAAAGGGAGATTAACATGGTGAAAATGAAAGGTTTCATATCTGTATACATTTTAATATTAAACAATAATTGGACAAATATAGCGCATTATAAATAAAATCGTATCATTTTTTGAGATTTTTTGCAGTAGACAACATGCCACATGCGGCAAAAATGTCTTCTCCGCGTGATGTTCTTATCGTACTTGTGATACCGTAAGAGTTTAACTGATCCCGGAACGATATCATTTTCCACTCGCTGCTGCTTCTCAGTTTTACACCGGGAACGGCATGGAAGCGTATCAGGTTGACGCGGCAGGTGATACCGTTGAGCAGTTTGGCCAGGTCTTTTGCGTGGCGCCCGGTGTCGTTCATGCCTTCAAACAGGATATATTCAAACGAGACCCTTCGCTGGTGGGAGAAATCGTATTGGTGCAGCAAGTCAATGATGCTGTCTATATGATATGCTTTCTCGGCCGGCATGAGGGACAGTCTTTCTTCGTGGTACGGGGAATGGAGGCTGACTGCCAGGTGACACTTGCTTTCTTCCAGAAATCGTTTTAGACCGGGTATCATCCCTATGGTTGATACGGTGATCCGTTTCGGACTCCAGGCATAGCCATAAGGGGCCGTTAAAATTTCGAGCGCTTTGAATAACGCATCCACATTGTCGAACGGTTCGCCCATTCCCATAAAGACAATGTTTGTCAGCACGTCGTTTTCCGGTATGGCCTGTATCTGATTGAGTATCTCGTTTGCCGTAAGTTGTGCGGAGAATCCCTGCTTTCCCGTCATGCAGAACAGACAGTTCATTTTGCATCCGGCCTGGGACGAAACGCATAAGGTCGATCGGTCCTTCGACGGGATATATACCGTCTCCACAAAACAATTGCCGTCTCCCGTCGCAAACAGGTATTTCACCGTTCCGTCAGCCGAACGCATACTTCCGGCCGGAGGAGTGACGCCTGTTTCGTAATATTCGGATAGCAGGGCGCGTTTCGGCGCTGCAATATTTGTCATCTCGTCTATGGTCCTTACTTTCTTCCTGTAAAGCCATTCCGCGAGTTGTTTTGCCGCATAGCCGGGCAACGATACGTGCGACGCTACCGTTTTAAGTTCTTCGAGAGTCATGCCCACTAAACATTCCTTATTCCTCATGATCACAAAACTATAATAAAAGCTGCCGAACAATATCCATTGAACGACAGCTTTTGATTTATTTATACGTATTCCTAATCAATAAAAACGGATACGGTTATCTTCAATATCCGCATTTTGCTGCATGTAACGTAACGCGAAACTTCCTATACGGTAAGAATTGTTGGCTTCCAGCATACTTTTCTGGCTGCTTTCATCGTAAGGCGTGTTATTCGTCGTGCGGTTAATAACTTCAAATACATAAACGCCGTTGTTGCCCGCTATGGGTTCGCTTACTTTATTCGGCGGGGACAGGGTGATAAATGCATTTAATTTCGGTTCGACGCCAATGTTTGTAATGCGGGTTGTCCCCATTGTAATAAATTTCACGGTATCCGGATTAGCGGACACCGCCTCGGCATAAGCCGAAAGGGATGACAGGTTTTTTGCTTTCAGGCCGGCTGCTATTTCTTCCCCTTTTTTCTTCGCAACAAGTTCGGCTTTTAACTGGGGAGTAGCGGATGCAAGCGACTGGTATCCTTCCGGCAGTCTGCCTTTATGTGCTGCGACCACAAACACGTTGTCACATTCGTTGATGTCCGAGATCTGGCCTCTTTTGTTGTTAAACGCCCAGCGGACAACCTGGCGTGCGCCGGTGATGTTTCCGATGGTCATATCCGTACTGTAAACGCGTGCGTTTGAAGTTAAGTTATAACCGCTTTCCTTTGCGGCCGCTTCAATTTTTTCGACGCTGTTGTTATTTGCAATAAACTGGTTGAGCGAATTGTAGAGCAGGCTTCGTGTTGCGGAACTGGGTGAAACCGTATATTCTATGTTTGCAACCTTATATTTGGGTACGTTTTTCGTTTTGTCCGTCACTTTCACGATATGCGTCCCGTAGGTTGATTTAACGATCGCGTACTGACCTGTAGGCAGCGAGAATATCGTTTTCTTAAAATCTTCGTTAAGCCCCTGAAGTGCGCCGGCTTCCGTAAGCCAGCCGATTTCCCCGTTATTTTCAGCGAACTGATCGGTAGAATAAGCCTTTACTAATTCGGTAAAGTCTGCTCCGTTTTTGAGGAGGTTTAATATACTGTCGGCATACGCTCTGGTTTCCGCTTCCGTTGCGCGTGAAGCAAGCATTATTTCGGAGACGTTGACCGAGTCGGGCGCTTCCGTTTTATCGACGAGTTTCAGTATGCGGTATTTGTCATCTTTAAAGATCGGGCCTACGATGTCGCCCGTTTCAGCCGTTGCGACAAAGTCAATGATGTCGGCGTCCGTTCCGAAGCCGTTGATGGAAAAGAATGCATTGATATATTTGCGTTCCGATTTTTCATTTGTCAGAGCCGCCACGTTGTCCGTAATTTCCAGTTCGGCTTTTATCGCGTCCATTTCCTGGGCTACCTTGTTATAGTCCTCCTGACTGGGGACGATGTCAACGGCTATATAATCAATAATGCATGTTTCGCTTTGACGGAACTGTTCCTTGCGTTCTTTATACAGTTTTTCGATTTCGGAAGCCGGTACGCTGACCGTTGAATCCACCATATTGGAAAACGGTTCCATTACGTAGATAATGTCGGAACTGACGGACGAGTTGTTGAAGGCGTCTTTAGCTTCGAGAGAGTTTGCAACAACCGCCTTATTTAATAAGGTAAGATATTTTTCCGTCATGCGGTTACGCTTGATGTTTTTCTCCCAGAACATCCATAACATTTTATATTGCATAAGCTGTGCCTGTACGTTTTCCGGGAAACTCTCCATGTTTTTTATCTGATTAAGCATGTTTATCAGCGCTGTCCTGTCGAATGTTCCGGTTTCCGGGTTCTGGAACATCGGTAATTGAAGGAGTATCGGTGAAATGTTTTCACCTTCGACCATATCCGTCATTTCTTCGGGAGTAATAACCATGCCCAGTTTATCAAGGCGCGGCACAAGTATGTTCTCCATTACGACGTCATCATAAACGGCCTGGCGGATCTGGTTTATATACGCTTCATTGAGACTTGTCGTTCCCATTTGAAGTTGATAAATGTCCGTCAATTCATTTTCGCGAGCCAGGTAATCCTGATAGTCAATAGCGTTGCCATTAACCACAATGACGTTGTTTTGGTTTCTGTTGATAAAAGAAGAACCTGAATTTAAAAGGTCTCCAATAATAAATGCAAATAAGGCCAAACCTACGACGGTGACCAAAAGACCAGCTTTCTTTCTGATTTTTTCCAGTGTTGCCATTCTATAAATTAATTACGATTAATATTCAATAAATCAGCATATTTATATCTTACATATATATAGTGTGCTTATTTAAGCGCACAAAGGTATAAAAAAAACAAAAACGAACATGAAAAAAACTCTTTTTTTTCAAGAATTGCCTGCATATTTTTCAATCTCCTCCCAAAATTCAAAGTTTACCGTTCATCATTTTGGAATATCTTCCTCCTCCACAAGAGCGGAATCACCCTTATTTTCATCATTGGTACGGCGTCGCATATCTACGGAAAAGTCCGCTGTGGAAGTAAAGATCTTATATACGCTCATATCCCGGTTCGACTGGAAACCGATGCCCGTATTTATATCTTCTCCTTTTGTGATTTTTATAAACGAATCGGAATAGAATATTTCTTTGTTCTGGTCACAGAACAGTTGGGAAGTCTCAAAGCGGACGCCGTCCATATTTGAGACATCGACATTCCCGTCTAACTGCCACAGGTTACGGCGCTGGAAATAGTGAGCGGTATCCGCTTTGATGCTTGTTTCTATATGAAAGGCCGTGTCGAATTTTTCGAGATAGACGCCGTCGGGGAAATACCAGTAGGGTTCGGATGCTTTGCCGAACATGAGCCACGTGGCGGTTGTGACCCGTATGACGCTGGAATCGGACAGTATAAACGTTTCGACGTTTGTTTCTTTCAGCGTGTACGAAGTCTGGGGATCGAATACGATTTCCACCATTTCCTTTTTTTCGCCGCCGCAGGAAGCCAGGAAGTAAAAAGGCATAACAACCGCTATAAGAGCGATTGCTATGCCTTTTAAAGGATTTATCCCGGAGTGATTCATCATGTATGGAAAGAATCCGTTTTTATCTTATTCTTACCGTTTCCCCAATCCAGCCTCCGATCGTGAAATTATTACCGTTGTCAATGTCCGGGTGCATAAATACTTCTTCTTTCGTAGGATAATATTTGGAGTAAGTGCCGATTAATCTTCCGGCTTCTTCCGCAACGGAAGGATCCACCTGGCGTGCTCTTTCGAGTTTATCTACTACTGCATAATAAATGCATTTGGTGAGTACCGGGTCGTCCGGGAAAATCGTTTTTGCACCGGCGGCATAACATGAAGCGATCATGATGTATGCACGTCCGTAATCGGATTTTTCCGCAAGACATTTCAGACTGAACTGTTTCGCTTTTATCAGGCTGTTTTGTTGTTGCGCCATGACGGCTATTGCATAGTAAAGTTCCGTTTTTATTTCGCTGTCTTCCGTCAGTTCTATGGCCTGGTTGTAGTAATTTTCGGCCGTGGCGTAATCTTTTTCTTTGAAAGCCTTATTTCCAAGTCCCATAGCCGATTCTGCGGTAGGCTCTATTTTGTGAACATATTCGGAAGCTGTAAAAAAGACGTCTGTTTCCCGGCAATTCACGCGGCGCAGCAAGGTCAGCGTTTCTTTCAGGAAGTCGAGATTGTCTTTATTTTGTTCAATTTTAGCGCTATATATACTTTGCAGCAAATCACAGTCGGCAGCGCCGCTTACTGTAAAGTTTTTTTCTATCTCAATTTTCCGGGCGGTTACATTTTCTTCTTCTTTTTCATTATTAGCCGCTTTAGCTGCTGCTATCTGCGCGTCAAGTATGGTTGAACACTTCAGGAAGTCGCTTACGTATTGATCTTTATATTTCTCCATGTCGCTTTGCGCCAGTTTAAATGAAGCGAACATATAGAGGGAGACAGCCAGCGGTTCTGTTTTTTCTTTAAATTCGTTGACCACTTCGCCGGTCCATTTGTAGATTACGTTCGGGTCCGTATCTTCCCCTTTCAGTTGGTTGTAGTTTTGCGCTTTGCGTGAGACAATCCAGTCTTTTCCGTATTGTTTGTCATCCCCAAAATATTTAATACGGTTATCGTACAACTTCATCAGGTCATTGATAAGCGTTTCTTTTTTCGCCTCGTCTTTTGCTTCGGAAATTTGCCAGCTAATGATATTTACACCATAGACGTAGATGTTTTTAGTAGAAGCCGGACATTCGTCGTAAACAATCTTCCAGAATGGATATGCATCTTTGAAATTACCCGATTTTGCATACGGAATAAACAGGCTTATGTTCGTGAGACAACGAATACTGTCTTCCCCTAAACCAAATGGGGTCCCGTTGTCTATACCCTTTTGTGCATTCACACCTGTAACCATGAATACACTTAGTACTAATGTAAAAACCTTTTTCTTCATATCTTGTAAATTTAAATTGTTTAAAATCAATCCACTTTTCTCTTAAAGAACCAATATTCATTAAATGTGTAGCTTAGAGTCATTCTCAAATAGCTTTCATTTATCATCGTTTTGAGTTCCGGCTGTATTTTCAGATACTCAAAAGATACATTAATAAATGAACGTGTATCGCTTATCGGAAATCCGAATCCGAGCGTAGCGCCGTATTCTTTATAACTGTTGCCGTTTACCGGAATGTACGAGTTCGTGTAGCTCAATCCCGCTCTGTATCTTACGCGGTTAAGGAACGGGCGGGAATATAGATTGGGAATATATTCGACGCCGGCATTAATCTTCGAACGGTTTTTAAACACATTGTCGTTTCCTTCGAAAGTAGCATTTTCCCATTCCTGATAAGCGAAATCCGCAGCCAGGATAAGTTTTTGGTCCTTCACATACGAAAGTCCCACTCCGTATCCGGCCGGAAGCTCGAAATTTTTGCCCGTTATCGTGTCGATCACGTTTTCCGTACTCGTTATGGACTGGTAAAAGTCGCCATTCAGCCGTTTTTTCGGCGTGTAGGTTAGCCCCAGTATGGCCCTTTCCGTTTTGCTTAGCAGATGTGTATATTGTAAGCCCAAGTCAAAAGTTACATCGCTGAATTTCATCCTTTTTATACTTTCAACGGATGTAGTGGAGCTTGACGGTATATAATCGGTCGTTGCCGTATGATTAATGGCGCCGAACAAATAATTAATATTGCCGCCAATGGAAAGACGCTTCTTCCATACATCAATAGACAATCCGGCATACAACAGGTTTAATCCTCCCGTTCCGGTGAACATCTCCCGGTACTGTTGTCCGTTGGATGTCTTGTACTCTTCGAAATTATATCCCACGTGCGAATACGGCAGCAGTCCGGCGCTCATGGCAATTTGCCGGTACAGCGGGAATTGCATGGCCATATACTCCACATTTCCGTTTATATCGTTTTGCTTGTTTGTGCCGTCACTGAACCATGACAGTTGCGCCGACGCTCCGAAGTCGAAAAGGAATGTCATGGAATCCATGCACGAATAGGATGCCGGATTCATCGGGTTAATCTGTTGCGACGAACGCAATCCGATTCCAATTCCGCCCATAGACCTGCCTGCTCCGAATGAGCGATTGGCCAATTCTCCGTATCCATAACGCGTATAAGGAGAATTTGTACCGTTTTGCGCCGTCAGAGAAAAGGCGAAAAAAGACAAAAGTCCTGATACAATCATCAGATTAATTCTTTTTTGCATTATATTCTAATATTCTGTTTAAACCAACTAATACCAAATTTGCGTCTGCAAAGATGTGACTTTTCAGCCGTCTTTCAAAATAAAAAGAGTGACCTCCCGTTAAATAAACAAAAATGTCGCCATATTTTGCTTTCAACGCATCAATAAAACCATCCATTTCGTAAACGATACCGTTTATTACTCCGGCCAGAATCGCTGATTCGGTACTTGTCCCGACAAGCGGAACTTCATTTTTTTCTTTTATCAACGGCAATCGTTTCGTAAAAGCGTTCAGCGCCCGGAAACGGGTTGTCAAACCGGGCGATATGTTTCCTCCCTTGTAAATCCCGGATGATTCGATTACTTCGTAAGTAATCGCTGTCCCGGCGTCAATCACCAGGAGGTTCCGTCCCGGTTGCAGATAATTAGCGCCTACGGCAGCGGCAATCCGGTCTTTTCCCAATGTCTCGTTCGTCTCATATTCCGAGCGGATGGGAATCGGCGTATGCCCGTCCAGCCATAAGAGGTTATTTAAATGTTCTTTTAAATAATCCGTCAACGTCTCATCCATGCCGACGACAGACGATACGATTCCTTTTGCCGGATGATACTGTTTGACCATATCTTTCACCCGGGCTGTATCATCTTTGTCTGCAAAAACAAAAGAAACGATTTTTCTACAATCGAATATCGCTACTTTTAATTTTGTATTGCCTTGTTCTACGATTAGATTCACCCTTTCGTGAAATTTAATTTTGGGGGCAAAGATAATGCATGACAGGGGTAATACAAAATAAATCGGTTTATTTTTCAGGTACGAGTCGTTCCTTTGCAAACAACTATCTGACCGACAAGCGTTTCAGCCGCTACGGGCTGTGGATTGCAGCTTATTCCCACACCCACACGCCCACCCTGCCCAAAACCCGGAAAGAGGCGGGTTCTACCCTCTGGCAAAAAGAAAGACAATTACTCGGTCAACTCGCGCCTTGTCGATTTTGATGTATATTTCGGAAAACGGCAGGATTGACAAAATAACGAAATTTCTTCACGAACGGAAAAATTCTTCCTCGAAAGGGTGCAACCATTTAAAAAATAACGGAATGTCGGGATAAGTCCCTTCAAATTTCTTATACTTTGCCGGCTTTATTAACACTTTATCATATTTAATTTCAACGGCATAAGGTTTTTCCAGATAGGGCATTACAAAATCTACTTCATTACCGTCGGTTGTTCGCCAGAACAGAATATTGTCGGGACTGTGTTTTTCGCATAATAATTTATACGATAGCGTTTCCCAAATCATTCCTTTATCAATGCGAAATGCAAACGGCTGAAAATTGTTAAGCAAACTGTTTTGCATCCCCGTATCGAGCAGGTAAACTTTCGGCATCTTAGTTAATTCTTTGCGCAAATTTCTATAAAACGGTCTGACTAAGGCTATATGGAAACATTTTTGTAAAATAGTCATGTAATTCATTACTGTTTCGTTCTTGATTCGTAGCGTTGCCGATAATTCGTTCACATTTAGTAAATTTCCGGACTGTCCGGCCAGAATACGGAAAAAACAGTAAAACGTTGTTTCGTTTTGTACGCCGGCTTCAAGCACATCGCGTTTGAGATATGAATCGCGGATTTCGGCCAAACGTTCTATTTTTTCCTGATTATCAGGTTCGGTTATTATGGCAGGATAACCGCCATAGAGCATATAAGACTCCCATTCCTGCCGCAACAGAGCCATAGAAACCGACTTTGCATTTACATTCGTTCGTATTCGGACAACGTCGTCCGACAAATCCTTTAATTCTCTGAGTTGCAAATATTCGTCGAATGAGCATGTTTGCAGCCAAAAGATTTTTTTCCTGCCTGCCAACGAATCTTTAAATGAACTGTCCATATAAAAAGCACTGCTTCCGGTTGCAACGATTTTGATTTTTTTTGCGTATTCATCGTAGAGCAGTTTGAGAAAATAGGACGGGTCATGTAGATATTGTATCTCATCCATGAACACAATGATACGCTCTTCGGCGGGCGGCAAATATGAAAACACATTGAAAGGCGATTCATTCAAATACGCCAAAACGTCTTTGTTTTCCAAATTAAGGAATATCGAAGGCATTCCCGTCTTCTGACAATGTTCGTTTAGTTGCCTTATCAATGTTGTTTTCCCTGTTTGACGGGCACCGGTAATTATCGTAAATTCTTTCTTTGACAAATGCCGGAGTAAAGGCTGAAACATATTTCTGACCATAATTTTTTTTGCGCAAAGATAAGTCTTTTTTCGCAACCGGCAAAATTACCCGATATTTTTACCGGTGAATAGGCAAAAATATCGGATAATTTTACCGATCCCGATTTGCCTTTGCCTTTCTAAGCAATGGATTTCATTTCTGTATTTTCCTGATTTAGGTTGACTCTAATTACTACTTATTACTGTTATTAGTTTACTTTATATTGTTATCACTGATATTTGTTTACGGTACAAAGTTAGACATTTTTCATAACAAACAAAGGAAAATAAAAGAAAAACAAGGGAACATATTT
>JAISYY010000341.1 GCA_031269635.1 Tannerella sp.
GAGCGCGGGTATATCGTTAAAGTGGGGGATATGGCCCCGGATTTTTCCCTTCGGCTGACGAACGGGGATTCTTTTAAACTCTCCGATATGCGGGGGAAAACGGTTATGTTGCAGTTTACCGCAAGCTGGTGTGGCGTATGCCGTAAGGAAATGCCTTTTATCGAACGTGACATCCGGCAGAAACATAAGGATAACCCCGGTTTCTGCCTGCTGGGGATTGACCGTGACGAACCGCTCGACAAGGTGCTGGAATTTGCCCGGCAAACCGGTGTGACCTATCCGATGGCGCTCGATCCGGGTGGTGATGTCTTTGCGCTCTATGCCGAACGGAAAGCCGGTATAACGCGCAACGTGATTATCAATCCCGAAGGGCGTATCGTTATGCTTACACGCTTGTACAACGAAAAGGAATTTGCCGCCATGTGCGCGAAAATAGAGGAAATGCTTAAAGAAAATTAATATAATTATGAAAAATGTATTCATGGGAATAGATCATCCGGCGATTGCTGCGGATGATGTGGAAAGTCTGACGAAATGGTATTGTGAGACGCTGGGTTATAAAGTGTTTGCCAGAACGGGCAAACCTGTTTATATAATAGAAGCCCCGGACGGAACTTTTATTGAAATGATGCCGAAAGACGAGACGGTGCGTCCCTGCCGTACAATCAATACGCCGGGATGGTCGCACCTGGCGCTTCGCGTAAGCGATATGGATGCGGCAATGGCTGCGCTGGACAGACGGGGCATAGTGTGGGAAGGGCCGGACTTTGAAGCCGCAGGAGGCGGACGAATCCGAAACTTCGCCGACCCGGAAGGAAATGTCCTTCAGATCGTTCAGCGAACGTAAAAGGAATTACATCAACAGGATTACAGAATTTCCAGGTTTTTATCATGTGAATTGTACAGAAGACTCTGGAACGACTGTTATTCACTATTCGTTATTCACTATTCACTATCATAGAGATGCCGTTAAATTTACAGAAAAATCTTCCAGCAATAGAGATCCTGAAGAAGGAGCATATCTTTGTTATGGATTCGCTTCGCGCCTCGGAACAGGACATTCGTCCCCTCCGGGTAGTTGTGCTTAATCTGATGCCGTTGAAAATTACAACGGAGACAGATCTTATCCGCCTGTTAAGCAATTCTCCCTTGCAGGTGGAGCTTGATTTCATGAAAATAAAGGGACATCAGCCGAAAAATACGCCGATGGCGCACATGCAAGCCTTTTATAAGGATATTGATTCCATATACAATAATTATTACGACGGCATGATTATCACGGGCGCCCCGGTCGAACAAATGGAGTTTGAAGACGTGACGTACTGGGACGAGTTGAAGGGAATTTTTGAATGGAGCCGTACGCATGTTACTTCTACCCTGTATATCTGCTGGGCTGCGCAGGCGGGACTTTATTATTTCTACGGCATTCCCAAATACGATCTCGGCGCAAAGAAATTCGGCATCTTCAAACATACGGTGAATGACCCCTACCTGCCTATCTTCCGCGGTTTCGACGACGAGTTTTACGTGCCTCACAGCCGCCATACGGAGATACGGCGGGAAGATATACTGAAAGTGCCGGCATTGAAATTGCTCTCGGAAGGCGAAACAGCCGGCGTGTACATGGTCATGGCACGCGGAGGACGTGAGTTTTTCATTACCGGCCATTCCGAATATGCGCCGGGCACGCTTCACAGCGAATACCTGCGCGACCTGCAAAGAGGTCTGCCCATACATGTTCCCGAAAATTATTATGCGAACAACGATCCCTCCGCGCAACCCTTAGTTCGCTGGCGCGGACATGCAAACCTCCTCTACACCAACTGGCTCAATTATTACGTCTATCAGGAAACGCCTTTCCACATAGAAGACATAAAGTATCTGGGCGACCTATGATAACGGCCCGTCCCATAGAACTGCTCGCACCGGCAAAGGATCTCAACTGCGGCCTTGAGGCAGTTCGCCACGGAGCGGATGCGGTATATATCGGAGCGCCCCGGTTCGGTGCACGCGCTGCTGCGGGGAATACGGTTGAGGATATACGGAAGTTATGTGATTACGCCCATATATTTAATGTGCGTGTTTATGTTGCGCTTAACACCATATTGAAGGACGACGAGCTGAAGGTGGCGGAGCACATGATACATCAATTATACGATGCCGGAGCGGATGCGCTGATTGTTCAGGATATGGGGATAACACAGCTCGACATTCCGCCGGTGCCGCTCCATGCAAGCACACAGGCCGATAACGCTACGCCGGGGAAAGTGGAATTTTTGCATAAGGCTGGCTTCAAACGGATTGTGCTGGCGCGTGAATTGACGATTGATGAGATACAAACCATTTCAAAGCGCGTCCCGGAGGCTACCCTCGAAGCTTTCATACACGGCGCTATATGCGTGAGTTACAGCGGACGCTGCTACATGAGCTATGCCCTTTGCGGACGTAGCGCCAACCGTGGCGAATGTGCGCAGTACTGCCGCCTGCCGTATACCCTTGTTGACCGGGAGAATAAGACGGTTATCGAAGATAAGCACCTGCTTTCGCTCAAAGACATGAACCGTTCGGACGATCTGGAAGCGATGATGCTTGCCGGCGTTTCTTCCTTCAAAATTGAAGGACGGCTGAAAGATGTCTCTTACGTGAAAAACGTCACCGCTTATTACCGCCGCAGGCTGGATGCCGTTTTTGCCGGGAATCCGGCTTTTTATCCATCTTCGGCCGGACGTTCGTCGTTCACATTCGACCCGCGCCCGGAGAAAAGTTTTAACCGTGGCTTTACGGCGTATTTCCTGCACGGCCGCGATGTGGATATTACCTCTTTTGATACGCCGAAGTCGCAGGGGGAACGTATTGGCACCGTTAAGGAGATAAAGGGTAATTCGTTTACCGTAGCCGGCCTGAAACCTGTTCATAACGGCGACGGGCTGGTGTTTTTCAATCTGCGCGGCGAGCTGGAAGGCTTCCGCGTAAACCGCACGGAGGCGAACCGTATATTTCCTCAAAAGATGCCGGCATTAAAACCCAAAATGCAACTGTACCGGAATTTTGACCATGAGTTTGAGAACAAACTGGCCGCACCTTCGGCCGAACGCAAAATCAGTGTCCGGATAGAATGGGAGGACTATCCCGGCGGTTTTATGCTTACGATGACGGACGAAACGGATGCTCGCGTCACACTGGCCCGTCCGTTCGCCAAGGAGCTTGCCCGCAAACCGCAGGATGACAATATCAGGGCGCAACTTGCTAAGCTTGGCAACACCCCATTTGAAGCCTGCGAAACAGTTGTTTTGATGGCGGAAAACTATTTCGTTCCCTCGTCCCTGCTTAATGACATGCGCCGTGAAGCGGCAGAAAAACTGTTGTCTGTCCGCCGGATGCGTTACAGGCGTCCCTATGTAAAAAACGGGGTTTACGGCAGCGACGCGTCCTACCCGCTCCGGCACCTTGATTATACGGCGAACATATCAAACCGTAAAGCCGAAGATTTTTATAAAAAACACGGTGTGGAGACGATGGAACCCGCCTTCGAGGAAACGCCCCGCGCCGGCGTCCCGCTGATGTACACAAAACACTGCCTGCGTTACAGCATGGGCTGGTGTCCCACGCTCCAGAATGGAAAGTCGCCATATAAAGAACCGTATTACCTGGTATATAAAGACAAAAAACTGCAACTCACATTCGACTGTGAAAATTGCCGGATGCTTGTTTATGATTCAAAATAAATCATCCATAGTTGGCATATATGCTTTTAAAATCGTATTTTTGCACGCGGGAATTTGATTATGAATTATGAGTTACGAACGAATGAAACGATATTATTTTTTTGTTATATTGCCGGTTTTAATGCTTTGTGCAGCGTGTGACGATGTCACGACGCCGGATTTGGTTGGCAAGTGGCAGTTGAAAACAGTTGAAAAGAACGGCGTTGAAACCGCAGTGAATACCGTGTGGTATAACTTTCAGTC
>JAISYY010000346.1 GCA_031269635.1 Tannerella sp.
GATTGACGCAGAAAGCATCCGCCGTACTGATGATGACGCCTATCGGTGGAGCCGTGGGGACGGTGCTGATGGGGATGGCGGCCGATTATCGCGATATGACGTTTTCGTTCCTGGTTCCCCTGCTGGCTTTTATCGTCGTACTTGCTTATGCCGTCGCTGTTTTACCGGGACGGGGAGCGCGGCGTTGAAAGAAAAAGGCTCTTCGCACGCAGATGACGCAGATTGGACGGATTTGCGCAGATAAAAACGGATAAGAATCTGCGTTCGTCTGTTAAATCTGCGTCATCTGCGTGGTGATTTTCCCGTGCAAAGGTTATGATATTTCGGGCATATAGGTGTCATTGTTCATCAGCACTTTTTCCACGTCTTCCGGGGCGGCCTGTACCGGCCCCGAACGTTCGATCTTGAGCGTGGAGAGCGCCGCGGCGAAGTTCCCGGCCTCTTCGATGGATGCACCCTTCGCCCGCCGGTATAAGTATCCCGCCATGTAAGTATCCCCGCATCCCGTTGCGTCAACAAGGTGGCGGGGCATGTAGGCCGGTATGCGGTAAAAACGGCTGCCGTCGTAGAGGAGGGAGCCTGTGCTGCCGAATGTGAGGATCACCTCTTTTACGCCCCATTCGTGGAGTGTTTTCGCCGCTTTTTGCGCTTCCCGGTGTCCCGTCAGCACTTCCATTTCATATTCGTTTGCTTTCAGGAAGTGGATGTATTGCAGCGTTTCCCGTTTATCATGCCAATCGACGGCGTAAACGTGCGTGTCGCGCACTTCCCGGAGGTAGCCCTGCGAATCGACGGAGACGAGCCCTTTCCCGGCAAGATGCCGGACGGCATCCGGCGGAAAGTCGTCGGCCAGCAGCGCCCCAAGATGAAATATTTCGGATTCGACATCCGGTAGCTGTGCGGTATTGAAAGGGTCGGCTTTCGCCCATACCCGCTGTTTGCGTTCATCGGAAACATCCCCGTAGATGTTTTCAAAATAAACGGAGTGTTTGCTTGGCAGTACGGTGACGTTGATACCCTGCGACCGCATTTTTTCGGGCACATGCCGTTCCGGATCGCCTACGGCGGTGACCAGCGCGTAGTCTATGTCGCTGAAATTATTGATTGCATGCGAAACATAAAAGGATGTTCCGCCCGGCATGTAAACTGTCTTTTGGGGAGTTGATACCTTGTCTAATGTGATGTGTCCGATACAGCAAAGTTCGTGTTTCATTGTCTTTTTTTTAACGCAAATGTACAAAACTAATCCGATAACGGGGATGCAGATTAGCATTTGACCATTAGTGAACGGTAATTGACTATTTGCGCCGGCGGATTTATTCCGGATATTAGCACGCAGACAAGGCGGATTTAACAGATGGACGTAGATTTTTTTTATACATTTCGTTTTTATCTGCGTAAATCCATAGAATCTGCGTCATCTGCATGCTTTTTGATATACCTCGATGTCATCTTACGGTTGCACGATGTTATTTTGCACCTGCACGGTGGTGTTATTACGAATAATCCCTATCTTTGCAGAGATATGAATTTAAAATTTATTTTTTAAGATGAGAAAAATTGTAACCGCTTTTGTTATTTTTATATTTACAGGCACATCATTTGTTTTGCTGTCTACGCTGTTTGGTGTGATGCCGGCGATGAAAGACCGGTTATTCGTCGCTGTTTTTACAGGCTTGGCATTGAGTATTCAATACGTATTCCAGAGCAGAAAGAGAAGATAAAAAAGAAAATCCTCCCCGTTCCCGTCCGGCATGTTGTGCGGGGCAACTGTCCGGCGCGAAACCGCTGCCCCACAATACCGGGGGCCATCACAGCGGTAGCGGGACGACTTCGCGTCTCCGGCTGCTTTCCTTTGCGGCTTCGATGATTTTTATTACGGGCAAGACGTTTGCGGCGTCGGTGGGGAGCGCCGCGCTCAGGCGGAGATGCCGGTAAACGGATTCGTAAAACCCCATGTAATCGCCACGCCGGCTTGGGTATTTTCCCTTAAAGGGATTCCCGTCCACCTCCGCATGGATGACACCCCAGGCATCTTCCGTTTCCACGCCCCATTCGGGAGCGCCGGGGACAGCGCCGTTTTTAAGCAGTTCCTCCTGTATGTCGACGCCATATTTCACATAAGACCCCTCCGTTCCGTGCACGACAAAACGCGGTTCCGGCTCGCGCATCAGGTAACCGGCCTTGAGCGTTATGCGCACTTCGGGCGCTTTCCGGCAACGAAGCAGATGAATCACGAAGTAATCGTCAACAATGCCTCCGTCCCGCAATACGGCGATATCGGCAAAGACCGCTTCGGGCATGCCGAACAGGCAGAGGCACTGGTCGATCAGATGCGACCCGAGATTGTACGTCATGCCGCCGTCCTGTTCTTTCCAGTTGCCGGCCTGTATATAGTTGCGGTAACGGGAGAACGTTGATTCGAACTCGACGACACGCCCTATCTTATGATTATCAATAATTTCTTTGACCGTAAGGAAATCGGCGTCCCACCGGCGGTTTTGATATACGCACAGCATGAGGCCGCGCTCCCCGGCCAGGGCAATCAGCTCCTCACCTTCGGCAGTCGTTATGGTAAAAGGTTTTTCTACGATTACGTTTTTCCCGGCCTCCAGCGCTTTCTTTGTATATTCGTAATGTGTCGCATCAGGCGTATTTATTACGACCAGTTCCAACGCTTCCAGGGCCAACAGTTCCTCCACACGGCGAACGGTCTGCGCTTCCGGGTACCGTTTTCCGGCCAGGTTCTTACTGCGTTCGGTGATTGCCGTCAGCTCGAATTGAGGGTGTGCGCCGATAAACGGGGCATGAAACACCTGTCCCGACATGCCGTATGACGCTAATCCCGTTTTAATTTTCGTTTCCATATTTCTCATTTTTTATAATTTACAGTTCCTGATTTTATTTAGTACCACGACTGCCCGTTGTACTGCGAGCTGCTCTGATCGTATTTCAAATCTTTCAGCATGGACGAATTTGCCGAGATGGAAAACGAGTAGGATTTGAGCGGCCCCATCGGAATGATGCTTGCCGACATCTGGAAACAGTGCATGCTTCGCGATACGGTGCACCTCACCCCGACGATTTTGTTGTAGTCGAAGTCGTACGTTCCGTTAAAGTTGATGCGCCAGTTTTTGGTCGGCTGCAAGTTGCCGTTGAAACTCAGGGAATGGGTGAGTTTGCGGTTGTATTCGAGTTTTTCGGGGTTGAAATCCGCGTACGAGAATGTCAGGTTATAGTTGAACGACAAACTCCAGGGAATCGTTACATTATAATATCCGTCCCCGTCATATTCGCCGTCAGTCTCTTTCTTCCGGTTGAGCAAACTGCCTCCCTTTTCGTTATCCGGCGTTTCCGGCATCGCGTCATCTTCGGAAGCGAAAGGGTCATTCGGGTCATATTCTTCAGGGTCGGTCAGATCCTCATCCGCGCCCTGTTTCCTTTTCTTTTTCCCGCCTCCGTCTTCTCCGCCGAACAGTTTTTTAAACCATTCGTTGTTGAACGTGTAAGAGAAACTTGTCCCCGTAGATCGGAGTCGCCCGATGCCCTTGCCGACCGTCCACCTCGGTTTGTTGACCTTGTAAGGCTGCCCCCGGTCATTGACGGCATAAGTGTACGTGTCGAACACGGCGCTGAGGTTGAGTGTATAACTTTTCGTGAGTTTAAGGCGCAGGCTGGTACTCAAGTCGCTCCACTGAAGCGAATCCGCCGCCAGGTTATAGCTCATACTGCCGGAAAGATTATCGACCAGGCTTATTTTCCTCACACCCGATTCCTCGTTTTCATCCGGTATTTTAGCTTCGATATTATTGTTTAGTGCGAACGCGATACTGCCGCTTTTGCCGCGTCCCGGCAACCCGAATAGCTGGCCTTCAAACGGTGAATAGTAGCCGGAAACGACGTTTGATTTACCTCCGGCCGAAACGGACGGGCCGGTGTTGTCATAAATCGTATAATAGTCGTAGTATCCGTATTTCGGATCGCCGAAATCGGGTCGTGCGCTGAACGAAACGGACGGCTCCATGCGATGCCGTATTTTGGTGGCGATTTTCTGCAACGGCTTTATCGGTATAAATTCGCCGTACAGTGTCGTTGAAGCGGAGACGGATGCGCTGTATTCATACAGGCGGTAAAAGCCATATACCGTATCCGAAGGTGTCATTCTTCCGGTCGCCCGGTCGTATTCCCGGTTTATCCGGTTTGTGTACCAGCGTTCCGAATAATTGATGCTTGGCGATATGTTGACATGATCCAGCAGCGTATAGGTGGCGCTGACCGGAATCGTATGCTGCATCCCGTTTTTCCAGTCCTTCACGAGGCTGGACTTGAAAAGCAGGTTGTCTTTTGTATTGATATTGTTCCGCAGATATCCGGTGTAGGTCATGGAAATCTTTTCGTACCAGCGTTCTTTGCCGATTGCATTTTTGCGTTTGAGGGGATATATGCGGCTCAGGTTCAGCGTGAGGTCGGGCAATGTGACCGATACCGACGAGTCCTGCGAGCGCTGGTTGATATTCATCGTAGCCGAGATGCTGAACGGCTTGTTCGGAAACCGCTGGGTGATGCTTACGCTTGAACCTTTATTGTTTTGCGACGAAGCGGCCGAGTGCATCGACGATAAATTTTTCCGGTCGAAATTGTTTGTCGAATAATCGACGCTGGACGAGAACGTGCGGTACGGATTCGATTTCGGGTCTTGCGAGTGCGTCCACCTTACTTTAAACGCGCTTGATTTGCTGTAATCGTCCATGCCCTTGTCCCCGGTTTTTGTTACATTATACGCCAGGTCGAATTTTCCCGAATATTTGTAGCGTTTCTTGTATGACGTCTGTCCCGATAATCCCCAGGAGCCTTTTGTGTACAGTTCGCCGATGAGCGCCAGGTCAAAATAATCGCTCAGTGCGAAATAGTATCCGCCGTCGCGCAGGTAGAAGCCTCTTGACATCTCGTCGCCGTAAGTAGGCATCAGTATTCCCGACGAATACGAATCGGTGAAAGGGAAGAACGCGAAAGGCAGCACTAAGGGGAAAAGCGGCACATCTTCCACGACGAGGTAAGCCGGGCCGGTTACGATGTCCTTGCCCGTGCGGACTTTCCCTTTCGTCAGGTTGATATAGAAGTGGGGATGTTCGTGGTCGCATGTCGTATATTTGCCATCCTTCAGATACATCACGTTGCCTTCCATCTTTTTTGCCTGGTCGGAGATTACGAATCCTTCGCCCTGTTGCGTAACGAGATTTTTGGCGTATGCTTTCCTCGTTTTGAAATTGTAGTACATTTCCCGGGCTTCAAGTTCCTGTTCATTTTCGGAAAACACGGGGAACCCGGCTTCCTCGCCCAGCGAATCGACGCTGTGTGTGGCATACAGCTGGCTGCTGTCGACTTTCATCCGCATATAATCGGCTTTAAGTTCGATGTCCTGGTATTTTACATCGCCTTCGCCGTACAGGTAAGCGATGTTTCCGGCCGTCAGGACGATGGAATCATTTGCCTGGTAATAGACGGTAGCTTCGAGCGTGCCTTTTTTTCGCGGCACGGTGTCCGTGAGCAGGCTGTCGGGCGGTGCTATGGTGTCGGGCGGAATTATTCCGCTTAGCGGCGCGATGCTGTCGGCCGGCGGCGCTTCGCCTGTCGATGCGACAGTTTCTGCCGGTTCGGTTTCATCGACAGTTCCCGGCGCGTCGAACGGCGCTGCAACCGGCACGGCCGCGTCGTTTGCCGGAGTATGCAAAACTTCTTCCCGGGACGCCGTTGAGGATGTTCCGGGTTGTAAATCGGCCAGGCCGGCAGGCGGTTGTGTCACCTTGCATCCGGCGCCGACAAGAAGCAGTGTAAATAATAAAATCCGTTTCAAAACATTGGTTTTTGCCAGCGATTTGGCTGCAAAAGTATAATAAATAAACGAGTTGCGGGTAATTAATATCCTAAAAAGAGTTTACACCAGTCATTAAAGCGCGCAACCGTGTCGTCCCCGTATTTGCTCAAAGATTCCCGGACCTTCTTGACGCTCTTTTCCTTATCGAGCTTTGTCTTGCTGAAAAACTTGTCTGCAAAACAGATTAGCTGTTCTTCGTCCGAGACCGGCAAAAAATCCCGGTGGGGCAACGGCAGCCTGTTTTCTTCAATCATTTTACGTGTGATACCCGTACCCGTATGCCGTTCGCATACGAGCGCGTGACGCGGATAACCTTCTTTCCGGAGCAGTTCGGCGCCGAGGTATCCATGACAGATATAGTCGTACGTTCCGTGACAGTCAATATCGGGCGCGTGGCAGAAAATCATGCCGATGTCGTGCAGCATGGCTGCCTCTTCGATAAATTCCGGATCCCAGTCCTTTCCCGGGCAGGCTTCTGCCAGGGATAACGCTTTCGCGGCCACGCTCCGGCTGTGTTCCAGGAGTATGTGGTATGCGTCCGAATGTGTATCGTAATATTTCTCGATGATGGCTAAAGGGTTCATACGGTTATTGCTTGAAAAAGTTAATATTGCCTCACGCCGAAAATGCCGGTCCCGATGCGTACCATGGTACTTCCTTCCCCGATGGCCGTCCGGTAATCGTCGCTCATGCCCATTGAGAGTTCGGTAAAAAGGGGATGGCCGGTAAACGGCATGGATTTTATTTCGTTGAAAAGCGTCCGCAGTGTCCCAAATTCACGCCTGATTTGTTCCGTGTCGCCGGTGAAGGTCGCCATTCCCATCAGTCCGCAAACTTGTATGCAGGCAAATTGCTTAAAAACATCTCCGGCGAAAAGGGCGCGACATTCCCCGGTGGAAAACCCGTGTTTAGTGTCTTCACCGGCGATGTGCACTTCGATAAGCAGGCGTATTGTCCGGCCGCAATTTTCCGCCTGGCGGTTTATTTCCCGCAGCAGTTTTATTGAATCGACGCTTTGTATCATGGAGATAAAAGGCGCGATATGCCGGACTTTGTTTGTTTGCAGCGTGCCGATGAAATGCCATTCGATGTCGCCGGGCAAAGCCGGCTGTTTGGCCGCCAGTTCCTGTACGCGGCTTTCCGCAAAGATACGTTGCCCGGCATCATAAGCCTCTTTTACCGTTTCCGCGGGGTGAAATTTTGAGACGGCAATCAGTCTTACGCCTTCGGGCAACGTTGATTTAATCTTCGATAAGTTTTCTTTTATATCCATCGTTATTCGCCGGAATTATTCGCCGGAATCGGAATCCGAACCGGAGCCGGAGCCGGGGAGAGCCGTTTCTTCATCCGGTTTTTTTACGGTTTTTACTTCCAGGACAAACGGGAAGACGTCGATGAGCGCCGTTTCGACGACGGAGGCGATCACGTAGTCGGCCATTGTCCCTTGCATCCCGCTGTCAATGACGCTGACTGCATCGTGCAACGTCGATGCCTGCGCCAGCATTTGAACCGGCGTTTTTTTCTCAACGCCGCTTTTTTCGTCCAGCGTAACCAGGTTTATTTTGACTTTGTAGAACCTGTCCCCGTTGTCATTCAGGAACGTTTCGGCGTAACGCGCCCGTTTGATGTCCATTACCGTAAATTCGCCGCTGATATACGGCCGCATTTCTTCTATGATCCGCGCTTCGGCTTCGGTGAACGACAGGGCGTCGACCAGGTAAGGTTCGGTGACTTTCTTCTGTACGCCGTCTTCGGCTGTTTTTTCGTAGTTAATTTTACATTCAAACCAGTTGTGCATAATTTTTTATTATTTATTATTAATCCGTTAAATGGCTGCCTGTCAACTGCCGTTACCGGTCGCCGCCCGTTCCGGCGCCACGGTCTTCGGATTGATAAAGCGCCCAAAAGTAGTCATTTTTTCGCAGCGGGGTAACTACTTGTTGAAAAATAATCGGGAAACCTGCACCGGAATCATCGCAAAACGGTGCGAAGGCGTCCGGTTCGTGCAGGCGCGCCGCGGCTGGGGTGCGGGATGCGGGAACGGAAAAAGCAGGGGCGTGGCACGACCTTTCAACCGATCACGAGTGTTATGACGGGGCTCCACGGGCCCTTTTCGCCGCGGGTATTTTCCCAGCGGGCGGCGAGGGTGAGCGTTAAGCCGAAGGTCGGGGGATCATACTGTTTTTCGTATGGCGTGCGCGTGTCGAAGTCCGAATGAATAAAATCATTGTACGTCACAGGCTTGCTGCCATCCGTGATTGCATATCCAAATTCCGCTCCCTGGGTGCCGAAAGGCTTCGCCGCGGATTCTTCCGAATCCACGTCGCGGTAGTGGAATTTATAGTGCCCGGGCGCCAGTCGTTCGGTTTTGGTGACGAGTGGATACGTCGTCGCGACCGGGTGTGGCGTCGGGCGCTTATCGTGTACCGGGAGACCCATATCAATGCGTTCCCAGTCGGCTACCTTGCTGCTGTTCGTAATGAACTCAGCTACAAATTTACGTAACATTCCTTCGAATGTCTTGCGCATCTCATTTTTCCTTTCAACAGCGCCCGGCGTACGTGTCGCCGGGTTGATGGCGATGTCGTAGGCGGCGTTGAAGCTGGCCATGGCTTCCTTCAGTTCGAGCAGCCTGTCGGACGGGAGGCCTAATTTGGTCGCCCTCTCATCAAGCTGCTTTACAAGCTGGACGGCCCAATCCTTGAAGATTGCGTCCTTTTTTGGTACATAATCAGTTATCATATAAATACATTTTTTAGGTGATAGAATTAATAATTTATTGTTTACCGGTCATTCATAAGCGCGATGGTCTGTCCACTGAGCGTTATGGTCTATCCACTGAGCGTTATGGTCTGTCCACTGAGCGTTATGGTCTATCCACTGAGCGTTATGGTCTGTCCACTGAGCGCGATGGTCTATCC
>JAISYY010000393.1 GCA_031269635.1 Tannerella sp.
CAGGATATTATTTGGCACAAACCAAATCCGATGCCTGAAAGCGTGAAAGACCGTTGCACCAAATCACACGAATACATTTTCCTGCTTTCCAAATCGGCGAATTACTACTTTGATCATAAAGCCATCTCTGAAAAATCAATTTGGGCGGAAACCGACAAAAGGGCAATAACCGGCCCGACGCAAAGCAAAAAATCTAAAGACGGCCCGTATCAATGCAAGCAACAGGGAGTATATAACAGCGACGGACTGAAAAACAAACGCGATGTTTGGTCAGTATGCACCAAAGCAGAAAAAGAAAACCATTTCGCAGTATTCCCCGACACGCTTATAGTTGATTGCATTAAAGCCGGATGTCCGGGGAATGGCGTTGTACTTGACCCGTTTATGGGTTCCGGCACGACGGCAGTCGTAGCACGGAAATTAAACCGAAACTACATAGGGTTTGAACTCAACCCCAAGTTTGTGGAAATATCAGAAAGAAAATTACGAAACGAATTAGGAATGTGGTTATGAAACGGACAATCAAAGAATTAAGGCAGTTGCAATCCATGTCGATGGAACAGAAGATTGACCACGCCGTCGGCACGGTCGAGAAATTCTGTAACGAGGTCGAGAATCCGGTTATCTCATTCTCCGGCGGCAAGGACAGTACTGTGTTGTTGCATCTTACCCGAAAGTTCATGAAAATCGACATGCCGGCGGTGTTTGTCAATACCGGCAACGAATATCCCGACATCGTGAAATTCGTCAAAGGTTTTGACAACGTGCAGATTTTGAAGCCGAAATATCGAATAAAAGGAATCATCGAAAAGTACGGATTCCCTTTGATTTCAAAGGAATATTCAAAGATGATTTATGAGCTAAAAAACGGCACAAAACATTCGGAGAGGTATTTAACCGGCGTGCAACAAGATGGGCGAAAAACAACCTTCATTTTGCCGGTAAAATACCGGTTTTTAATAACCGATAAATTCGGTTGCTCCGATAAATGCTGCAAGTTTTTGAAGAAAACACCGGTGGCAAAATTAAACAGCATAACGGGAGAAATGACAGAAGAAAGCATCATCCGGCAAACGGCATGGCTTAAGACGGGCTGCAATTCGTTCGGCGAAAGACACAGCAAAAGCAAGCCGTTTTCGGTGTGGACGCAAGCGGATATTTATCAATATATCCGCAAATTCAACGTCAGGATTTGCGACATATACAACGATTACCGCATTCAGCGTACCGGCTGCATGTTCTGCGGGTTTGGCGCGCATCTCGAATCGTTAAGTCGATTTGAAATTGTCATGGAGAAATACCCCGCCGTGTATGAGTACTTTTTGCGGCTCGAAAATAACGGGGTAACTTACTGCGAAGCATTGAACAAGTGCGGAGTAATACTCCCGCATCAAAGAGGTTATCAACGAAATATTTTTAGCAAATGACACACGGCAGTCTTTTTTCGGGAATAGGCGGGTTCGACCTCGCAGCGCAGTGGTGCGGATGGACAAACATTTTCCAGTGCGAAAACGACCCGTTTTGCCAAAGAGTTTTAAAGTACTATTTTCCAAAAACAATTTTATATGAGGACATTAAAACAACAGATTTTACTGAATGGAACGGACGAATCGACATCCTCACGGCAGGCTTCCCCTGCCAGCCATTCAGCAACGCCGGACAAAGAAGGGGAACGGATGACGACCGCTACTTCTGGCCGGAAGTTAAACGGATTATACGAGAGACACAGCCCCCTTGGTTTGTTGGTGAAAACGTTACTGGAATCACCTCTATGGTACAGCCCGGCAGCGAAATTGAGGTGGAAAACCCGTCCTACCTATTCGGAGAGGATTACACGGAAACGGTACTCCGGCAGGAATACGTCATCGAAACAATCTGTGGAGACCTTGAGCGTGAAGGATATTCCGTCCATCCGGTTATTATTCCGGCTTGCGCCGTCGAAGCGCCGCACCGAAGAGACAGGATTTTCTTTATTTCCCATCGCGGGGAATCCGGTACCGGAGCTTTTGCCGACGCCGACAGCAATGATGCCGAGCGATACAGACATGGAGAAACGTACTGCCCGGATGGAGAGACTGAAAGCAAAAGGATTGTCGCCGGCGTCGGACGGGCTTTCGATTTTGGCGGTGAAAGGATTGCTGCCGACACCAACGGCAAGCGACCGCCTGGGCGGAATAAATATATCAAACAAATCGCCGAAGCTCCAGGGAACGCCGAAACTGGCGGATTTTGCAGTAACCGGATTGCTCCCCACCCCGACGGCAGCCGACGGCTTCAAGACGACGAAAACAAGCAAACAGGACAACTTGAACAAAACATTCCAAACTGGAGGAACTTCCCAACTCAATCCCCTGTTTGTAACAGAAATGATGGGTTTCCCGGTCGATTGGACGGTATTACCTTTCCTGCATGGCGAAACGGAAGCATCCACGCACTCGGAAACGCCGTAGTGCCGCAAGTAGCGTATGAGATTTTTAAGATAATTAGAAACATTATAAATTTAGAAACATAAATAATTAAAGACATGAAAAAAGAAGAATTGAATAAAAAACAATTGCAATTAGTCTCTCCCGATCAAGCGGAAAGGCTAAAATGGTTAGGATTTCATTGGGATTGTGATTATAGCTATGACTATACTCTTGGCCGTAGTTTAACAGATAAGGGGTTTTATTCCCTAAATAAGAAAAAACACGATAATCATTATAAAGAAGTTCCAGGAGTTGGTATGCGCTATCGGAATCGATGTTCCGCCTCCACCGTCGCGTTAGCGCTTAAATGGTTCAGGGATGAAAAAAACTTAACCGGTATGATTGCGAGAAATGCCACAGACTGGTATTTTGAAATTTGCAAAGCCGGATGCGGAACTTCCGTTTATTTCTCACCTGACAGTTTACGTTATGAAGATGGTTTTGAGCCTTATGAAGCCGCAGAAAGCGCCTTACTGGACGAATTATTAACCATTTTAGAAAAGGATGCGTTATGAAGATAGTAATAGCCATATACAAGTCATACGATGATGATGAAGTTTATAAATCGGATTTGA
>JAISYY010000025.1 GCA_031269635.1 Tannerella sp.
CCATCCGATCTTTTACGTTCCTTGACCAAACGTTGGAACGCTAAGTGCGCACCTTTCACAACAATTTCTTCAAATTTACGAAGTTCTCGTTCATTCATAATTCTTCAATTTATTATAAACAACTGCATTATATATTTCTCTATCTCCATTCCTGAAACCTTTGGCTATTACTTCCATTGGCGACAAGGAATTATCTGTTATCATCCAATAATCGCATATCGGCATATATAAAGTAAACAAGTTCAGAATCCCCGTACGGTAACGGCGGCGTACTGTCGGTTCATTTACGTTATGCCCTCCTGCGGCTACTCTGTTTTTGACACGTTCAACAGCCAAATCCGGCGTATTCAGCCAGAAATACAATAAAGTCACATTGTAACCTTTGGACTGTGCATCTTTGATCAGCTTGGCGATTGATCGACTCGCCAACGTTGTCTCCAATGCAAATGTCTCGGCCATTTCTATCAGCTCCCTGATACGCTTATACATAATTCTACTTGCCTCAACTGCAACTGCCATTGTATTGGCATTGAATGGAGACAGGCCTTTCGCTATCTCATCCGAATTTACAAATTCTCTACAGTTCAACATTTCCGGTAATATTGCATAGGAGGCGGTCGTTTTCCCGGCACCATTGCATCCGGATATTATATATAAATTTGGCACGTTTCTTTTTCATTTTAGCGAGGCAAATATAAATGCTTTTTTTTTAATGGCAAAATAAAAGACGTACGAAATTTCCCGCATTTTGTCCTGAAAAATCATGGTTTTGTACACGAAACCCTTTTAAATAGCTATTAATTCACGCATAATTGTATCTGATATGAACAGACTGTCGGGTGAAATTTTAACATAACCACCCTCAACTTTTAACTTTTTTGAACGCAAAAACGGTTCTGATTTCTTCAAAAAACAACATTCCATTTTTTTTCCGAACTCCTTTCTCAACTCATCTAACGAAATTCCCCACATCGTCCGTAAACGGGTTATCACAAAATCATTATACTTTGTGCGTTCATCCGGATATTCCGTTTCATGGGGGATTTCGGACTTTTCGTTTATGGCGCGGATATATGTTGATAAGGAGGATATATTCCGGGAACGGCTCTCTCCGTTATAGGAATGAGCCGACGGGCCGACACCCAGATAACGGACGCCTGTCCAGTATGAAGAATTATGGAGGGATATCCGGCCCTCCGGATAAGAGGGACTGCTTTTCGCAAAATTGGAAATTTCGTAATGCACAAAATCCGCATCAACCAGCTTCTGTCTAAGCATAAAAAAAAACAACTCGCACAAATCGTCTTCCACGGGTTGTACATCGCCCCGTTTTACCTTGTCATAAATAGGCGTACCGTCCTCGTATGTAAGATTGTAGGCCGATATATGGGAAACGTCAAGCGCTATGGCTTTTTCGATATTGTCCGACCATTCGCCGGCGGTCTGTCCGGGCAAGCCATATATCAGATCAATGCTTATATTATCAAAGCCTGCATCTTTACAGCGATAAACCGCCTTCATGGCGTCCGCCGCCGTATGCCTGCGGTTCAACAAACGAAGATCTGCCTCATTGAAACTCTGTATGCCGGCGCTTATACGGTTAAAAGGCAATTTCGCCAAAGATGAAATATATTCTTCCGACAAGTCGTCGGGATTCACTTCGACAGTGATTTCCGAATCCGGCAAAAATGGGAATAACTGATAGATGGCATCAAATAAACGTTCAAAATCACAAGCACTCAGTAGCGAAGGCGTTCCTCCGCCAAAATAAACGGTTTTTACAGGCTCGCCGGACAAATAATCACGCCGCATTTTCATCTCCCGTATCACTGCGGACAGGTAATCGTCCTTATATTCCATCCTGACATTAGAGTAAAAATCGCAATAAATGCAACGTTTTACACAAAAGGGAACATGCACATAAAGTCCGGCCATGCTTATACATTATCGTTTTGCCTGTACATTCCGGAACCATCGCCGTATGACGTAACAGATAATTCTTAATGCACACGTCGCGGCATACAAAATGGAGAAGATAATAAAAATCCACAGAAACTGGGAATAGATTTCCGACCACGAAGTCTTATAAATAATGATGGACAGGATGTTCAGTAAAAACGCCATGCAAAAGCATCCTGCGAGCCATTTCAATTCCGTTTTCTGGCGTTTGACGGATATAATAAGGTCTTTCATTTCTTTACTTTATAATATACTTTATACTTATTCTTTTGAAATATCCAGTTCCACCGGGAAATCCACCACTCGTTTTTCTTCCATAGCCTTCAGACCGAGCAGTGCATAAACGGAAGAATAGTATGCTTCTTCCGCCAAGGTCTCATTCTGCAGGCCTGTGATAGCCGAATTGCAAAACGCCGTAAGCAGTTCGACGGAGCCGTCGCCTGCAGCGCCGATCGACGATGCGCCGCTCGTCGTACGGACATTTTCCACCACATAATAGCCTTTATTGATAGAGGCCGTCTCGGGCACCCAGCTCGGCCCCGCAAACGATACGTTATCGAAAATCTTATGCTCAATCTGATTTATCAGTTGAAGAATACCGGGTGCCGGTTGCGCTTCCTCAAAATAATATTTGCCTTTCTCCAGTTCCATCGTGCCCTTATCGCCGAGTATCAGTTCTTCCAGGCCTAAAAATTTATTTGAAATAACCGATTCGTATGACATTTTAACGCCATTCGGATAGCGATAGATAAGGCTGACATTATCATATACTTCACGGCCGTCTTTCCAGTAAACGATGTCGCCATAACCCATAACACTCTCCGGGCGCAGACCCAAAGCCCAGTCGCCCACCTGCAGCTGATGTGCGGCAAGTTCCGTCACCAGCCCGGCCGATGAATTGCGGTACAGCCGCCAGTTGATCCTGCGCTCCAGTTCGGGCGAGGGCACCGGACGGCGCCAATCGTTATTGCGGTACCAATAAGCCCGCATACCCGTTATTGTCCCTATCAGGCCGCTGTGTATCATTTCCATTGCACGTATATACTTCAGATCGAACAGTCGCTGTTGCCCTATGTACAAAACTTTCCCCGACTTCCTGTAGGCGTCGTATATCCTGCGGCAACCGTCAAGGGTCAAAGCCATTGATTTCTCGCAGAACACATGCTTCCCGGCAGCAAACGAATCAATCGTCATTCGTTCGTGTTCGTTCAGGGGCGTAACGATCAGGACGGCCTGAATATCCCTGTTCTCAAGCAGTTTGCGATAATCATTATACGGTTTCGCTTTCGGATATAAGGCCGCTGCCTGCTGCAGATGCGGGTCATAGTCATCACACAAAGCGATTACTTCTGCCTGCGGTATGTTCAGCAGATTATTCAAATGATACATTCCACGCGAACCGGTACCGATAATACCAAGACGCAGTTTTTCGCCCGAAACGGCCGTTACCGCTTCTTTCGTACACGACTGTAACCACGGAAACAGGGCGATCAAACTGCCGTTCCCAAGCGTTTTAAAAAAATCACGACGATTAAAAGTCTCAAATTCAAAATCTCTTGTCATCTTATTTTATATATGTTTTTCAACTTAAATTTTTCCATCCAGTCCGGCTTCTGTCCGTTTCCCGAAGCAACCCATGCGGTTGTCAGCACTTCCGCATCCACCGGATCGTCGGAAACTACGGCTACCATCCTGTCCCCGCGGACAAATTCGGATGTTTTCGTATTAACGATATGCTCCGGATTCGACGGCGTATTCCCCGATACCGACATGGAGGCATTGCGGAGATCTATTTTTACCGGAGCCGTCCTGTCATAAGGATCCTCAATACAGACCGGCCAACTGTCGCCATAAGGATGCGTCCCCAAAGCCAGCACCGCACTGTTCCCGAAATTAACCAGCGCCCGTTCAATGCCCGCACCGGCAAAACGTTCACGCACACATTTCAATGCATAGCCTTTGGCATATCCGCCAAAATCCAGCATCAAACCATATTCATCCATAAGTATACTGTGCGATTCTTCCATAAAAATAATTTTCCCGAAATCGGACAGTGTAACGTCAAAGTATCCATCCGTCAACTCACAGTACCTGCGGCAATCCAGTAAAATCTTCCACAATTCGTCCGACAGCCGGACAGACGAGAACTGCGCATCCGTATTTACTTTTGCCACTTCGCTCTCACGATCAAAGCGGTTCAGCATTTTTTCCAGACGTTTCAGTTCGGCTTCCGCATCGTTCCATACATATTCCAACTGTTGCCGGTCGTCGCCGAACAGCAAAACATCCAGCCGCGTACCCATTAGCTGGGGTATAGAGACATGGTACATTCCCGAAGACGGATAATAATTCGTATAACGCATCTTACAACTGTTTATTTTCTTTCCGCTTACTCTTCATCTTATATAGCCGGATACGCAGGTAACGCAACAAAAAAATAACAGCCGCCGTAACCCCTATCACAGCGAAATATTCCGTGTAATTGGACTTATTATACCGCCCCGGCCATCCTATATAACTCATTATAAGCAAATAACCGAGCAAAGCAATCGTAATTATATTAATTTTTTTCATGTATCCGCAAATAAAATGTGTGCGCAAAGATAGCTAATACGGAATAGAATACCAACACAAACTGTTTATTTTTATTCCTGTAACATACGTTATCTTTTTGGTTTCCCGTCTGCTGTTAATATGACTCGTTCCATGAAAAGTACGGTATCTCGCCCGATAAATTTTGCAAATCAATAAAGGAAACGG
>JAISYY010000094.1 GCA_031269635.1 Tannerella sp.
TGCTATCGCGTGCGTCGCGGGAAACGTAGCGGCGGGCGGGTGTATGACCGGTGGAAAAAAAGAGCCGGCGCACGAAGATGCGGCGGGCTATATACTCGTAAGTATCTGATAATGAGGAGTTCCCCCCCCCCCCCCGCACGTAATATTTATTAACGTTTCCGAAAGGGAAGCCGGGAAATTCCTTTTGTCTGTTATATGCGGCATTTCACCGTATATTGCGTTTTTCTCCTGTTTATTCATCTGCTACCTGTTATCAATCATAAAGTGACGGGTGCAAAGTTATATAAAATGCAAACGCAAAAAAGTTATTTATTCTTAAATTAATGGTCACGTTTTGTCTGTAAAGAAAAAGTAATGTTGGAATCCATCAACTTACACCCGTATTTTGAAATAATTTTCCGGATTTTTTGCCGTTACTTTGGAACAAAAGTATATCTTTGCATCCATAACGGATAAATTTAAAATATATGCAGAAGAAAATTATTGTAGGAACAGCGCTGTTTTGCAGTGTCATGTTTGTAAAAGCTCAAGGAAGTGACAACGGTTATGAATTTACTACCGTCAAAGAATTAAAAATCACACCGGTGAAAAACCAGAGCCGTTCGGGTACCTGCTGGTCTTTTTCGGGAGTAGGTTTGTTTGAAGCGGAACTGCTCCGAACGGGAAAAGGCGAGTATGATTTGTCGGAGATGTTCGTCGTGAATAAATCGTATGTTGATAAGGCAGACAAATATGTCCGCCTGCACGGGTTTCTTAATTACGCGCAAGGCGGTTCTTTTGAGGATGTTTTGTATGTTTTTAAGCATTACGGGTGCATACCGAGGGAAATATACGGCGGTCTTGCGTATGGAGATACGATACACGTTCATGGTGAAATGGAACAGTCCTCGTTTGCCTTTTTGAAATCAATCGTTTCCAATCCGAACGGGAAACTTACCCCGGTATGGAAAAAGGCCCACCAGACTATCATTGATTCTTACCTTGGGGAGATACCCGGGAAATTCACGTATAAAGGGCAGGAATATACGCCGGAAAGTTTCGGTAAATCATTGGGACTTAACTTTGATGACTATGTGTCTTTGACTTCGTTTATCCACGAACCGTATTATGCTTCTTTTGCTATTGAGATACCGGATAACTGGCGCTGGGCACATTCCTGGAACCTGCCCCTTGATGAGCTGATGCAGATTTTTGACAATGCGATAAATAGCGGTTACACGGTAGCGTGGGCATCCGATGTAAGCGAAAAAGGCTTTACGCGGGATGGAATCGGCGTACTGCCCGATGTCGAATACCTCGAAACACAAGGCTCGGACCAGGAACGCTGGGTTGGATTGAGCCGCACGGAGCGGGATGCAAAGATACGGGAACTGGTCAGGAAACCGTGTAAAGAAATAGATGTCACACCGGAAATGCGTCAGCAGGCGTATGATAACTATGAAACGACCGACGATCACGGTATGCTGGTTTACGGCATAGCAAAAGACCTGGCAGGGAAAAAGTATTATAAGGTTAAAAACTCATGGGGTACAGGTAGTAAATATAACGGTATATGGTACGTATCCGAAGCTTATGTAGCCTGTAAAACCATAAGTATTGTCGTTCATAAAGATGCCATTCCCGTATCCATAAAAAATAAACTAAATATCAGGTAATATATGGATTCTTTGTTGGAACAGACAGATGTGGTACGCAGGAAAGGGCTTTACTGGCGTAAAATGATGAATGTAATTCTTATTGTCGTATTATCAGGATTCGTCGTTTTGGGTGCGATACGATATTATTATCCTTATGCCGAAGGAGTCAAATCCGGAAATCTTGACCATGTGGTTTATAAAGGCCTGGTTTTTAAAACATACGAAGGGAAATTGATTCAGCCGGGGATCAGATCTTCCGAATCGGGAGATATTCAATCAAACGAGTTTGGTTTTTCCGTAGCTAAAAAAAATATTGCGGAAAAACTCATGCGTGCGGGAGGCAAGTCGGTGGAACTTCATTATACCGAATACTTCGGGACAATACCCTGGCGTGGAGATTCACGGTATATAGTCGATGAGATTGTCAGTATCTCGGACGAAAAGGAGGTTCTCGACATGGATGATGCCGTCGTAAATGTCGTGCGGGCAAACCCCTGAAGAGTGATAATCGTGCAATAAACAGAATTGTAATTAAAATTTATATAGAGAACCATGTTTCGGATAGGATGTCATTTGTCGGTGTCAAAAGGCTATAAAGCAATGGCCGGAGACGCCTTGTTGGTGGGAGCAAATACGTTTCAGTTTTTTACACGTAATCCCCGTGGAGGAAGCGCAAAAGCGATTGATGAAAAAGATATAAAGGACTTTCTGGAGATAGCCAAAGAACGTGATTTTGCCTTTTTTCTTGCACATGCTCCTTATACAATGAATATATGCGCTGCCGATGCACATATACGCAAGTTTGCACATGATATGATGGTGGATGATTTACAGCGGATGGAGTATCTTCCCGGAAGTTTGTATAATTTTCATCCCGGAAGCCACGTGAATCAGGGGGTAGAGGCCGGTATCCGTTTCATCGTTGATGCATTGAATGATATTTTGAGGCCGGAACAGACGACGACGGTGCTTCTTGAGACAATGGCCGGGAAAGGAAGTGAAATCGGTCGCTCGTTTGAAGAACTGCGTACGATTATAAACGGCGTGAAATTGCATGGAAAAATGGGAGTTTGCCTGGATACATGCCACATCTATGACGCCGGATATGATATTGTCAATGACCTGGACGGCGTTATTGACGAATTTGACCGGGTAGTCGGGCTGGAGCGCCTGAAGGCAATCCATCTGAATGACAGCAAGAACCCCTATGAAAGCCATAAAGACCGTCATGAAACGATCGGCAACGGTTCGCTCGGATTGGAGACTGTTACCCGCGTGATCAACCACCCGAAACTGAGACATTTGCCGTTTTA
>JAISYY010000137.1 GCA_031269635.1 Tannerella sp.
ATTTGAAATACAGATAGTTTGTTGAAATCTGCTGCAATCTGGGTTAAAACCTTTATTCATCCCAATCTCCCTTAGTAACCGGACAGATCCTTCGTCTCCGGATGGCTCCATTCCTTACAAAGAAGATGTTGACCGGATCACTTATAATGACGGTTTCTGTTGTTTTTACATCTGATAATCAGAATATTTCCAGGTAAGAATAATCGTTCCCGACAGGCGTTCGAATGTCGGAAACGGGCGCTTAATCTACGTAGCCTAACGAATGATCTACGTAGCCTAACGGGGCGGGATAGCTATCGTAATGCGTTAAAATCATCCTGAAACGGATTGCCGGCGGCCATGTTTTGCGCCTGCACGGTGTCAGGAAGGGCGCCTGCGTCTTCGCAAACGCGAAGCGCACGCTCCCTTCCGTATCCGTGACGGATGTTTTGTATATTGAAACAGACGGTTCAATGATATGTACCCACAATAAGGGACGATGGAAAGAGATTAAACCTGCCATCTGTTCAGGGGGAACCTCCTGTGAGGGCCGCTTAACAGGTGCGACAATCTGAATTGTACCTTCTGTAAATCCACTATTCACTATTCATACAACTATGATTGAATTTACTGTTTTATCTTATTCTACCAATCCGGATTCTGCCAATTCGTACCCGTGAAACGGAGCATTTTGGCGACTTCGTCCTGCCGTACGGGATACATCAGATACTTGTCGGCACTGGTACCGCGATTCGCCAGTTTAATACGGCTGTATATAAAATTGTCTTCCTCCCGTGTGATTCGCATGCCGGTTACAAAGCCATCCGTTTCGTTGAGGATTTTCCAGCGTCGGACGTCAAAGAACCGATGTTCTTCAAAAGCCAATTCCACGCGCCGCTCATTACGATAGCGTTTCTCGAAGTCACTTTTCGACAGACCTTCCGGTAGAGGCGGCATACCGGCGCGAGCGCGAACGGCGTTCACGGCTTCACGCGCCGTCGCCGGGCTATTGCCCGCAGAAGATGTTACTGCTGCATCTGCTCCATACGCTTGATAGGCCGCTTCCGCAAAATTCAGATACAGTTCGGACAGCCGGAAGATACGCATATAGCCATCGGCATTCAGGGTGGCATCCGATTTGAAGTTGTTGAACTTGCGCAGGTAATAGCCCGTGCGGGTGAAACGTGTGTCCGTCACCCGGTCGGATATTCCGCAGTTCCCGCCTGCAAACGTCTCCACCTTTACGTCTTCCGGCCGGTCAAGATATCGGATGGCGCCGTTATAATAGATAGAGGCGTAAAAGCGCGGGTCACGGTTTTCATACGGACGGGATGGATCGTACGATGACGCCGGATTGAGAATGGGCTGCAAGTGACTGGCATCAGAGTAGCCCAATATGGGCTGCGTCCCATCCGCCATCTCATAACTGTCCACCAATTCCTGTGACGGGCATGGTCCGGCCTTTTCCATGCCGGTAGAGATGGGCGTGCCTGCGTACCTCCAGACCGGCATATTCTCTGACGTGGATTCGTATATCGTCTCCTTGTCCCATGAACGGCTGGGGTCTGATCGTGTAAAGAAATAGTAGGCATACGCATTCTGGGCGACATCCGCCGCCACCGGCTCAGCGTAAAGCCGGAAGCCGTGCGCCAAACATTGATTAAGCGCTTCCTTCGTAATGGTCGCGGCCTGCTCCCACGTGTACTTGCCATTGCCGTTGTTCCAGAGTGGACTGGCTGCGTAAAGGGCAGTTTGCGATTTCACTGCATAAGCAAATGCACGTGTGATGACACCCCTTTCCGTGTCGTCAATCGACCAGCGGAAACCGATAGGCTGTCCTTCAAATTCCTTGACTGCCAATGCCCAATCGCAATCCGCCAGAATAAAATCCGTACATTCCTCAAACGAGGCGCGGCGGCTTTGTGTAAAATCATGGCTAATTTCATAGGGCGTTTCAATCAGAGGCACACCGCCATAGCGTTTAATCAGTTGAAGGTAGCAATATGCCCTGACTACCCGTACTTCGGCAAGCATTCCGTTTTTATCCGTTTCATCAAAATCATAGATTTCCATCGCGGGATTGGTCATGCAAGATAAAAAAGTATTGCATTTCCGGATACCTTCAAAGTAATGATCCCAAGGATCAATATAATCTGCAATCAACGGATTGGTAAAAGCGGACGTACGTCCATTGTACCAATCGTTGATACTGCTATTCATGCCGTCGCTGGCGTCCTGCGCCTCGTCGCAGAACGAAGCCAACGGCGTATTGCCGTACTTGAAACCCACCTGCGCAATATAACTGCGGCAGGTAGCGCAATAACTTTTGGTACGGCTGTAGTTGGAAAATATTTCATTCAGGGTGACACGCCCGTCGGAGGGCAAGTCCAGATTTACACACGAACACACTCCTGCTATCATGGATAACCCTATTAATACCAAATGGAAAATTTTTATTTTCATACGTCGTCAAATTAAAAAGTTAGATTTATACCAATATTATATACTCGATAGGGCTGGAACGTATTCATCGCCGACACTTCCGGATCAATGTACTTTGTGCGCATCCTGTCGATGGTAAACACGTTCTGAGCGTTCAGCGCCATCCTGATTCTACCTGCTCCTATTTTTCCGGAAACACTTGCCGGCAAAGTATAAGCAAGTTCCAGATTCCGCAAACGCAAGTACGAACGGTTCATGATGAAAAAATCATTCTCTACATGATTTGTTGACTGTGTAAGCGACAGGGCCGGATAGGTAATTTTCTCCCCGTTGGCATACCGTTCCGGCGTCCATGCATTCTGATGAATATCGTTGAAAACACCCTGAAAGACATTTTCGTAGGCGCCTACCCCGCTAACTACCGTTGAAACCCGTCCCGTTCCGTGAAACAAAAAGCTCAGGTCAAAACCTTTGAATATAATCCCGCCGGAAAAGCGATAATCCTGCTGCGGCAAATTACTATAGCCTATCGGCGCCATATCCCTTTCGTCCACCGTACCGTCGTTAGTCAGGTCGCGATAGATAAAATCGCCTACGCGGGGCGTGCCGAATGAATACGAAAGGTTGCGGGCAGTCAGTTCCTGTTCGGAATTGAACATCCCATTTCCGTTACTGTAATCAATCAAATATCCCCATTTTTGCCCAAGATTATAATTTTCAATGCGGTAACGGTAAGCATAACTCTCATCATACGGGGATTCGTTGATCAAGAGCACCTTGTTCCGGTTTATGTTGAGACTTGTACCTGCCAAAACCGACAAATCTTTTGATAGTTGTTTCTGATAGCCTACCGTCAACTCAAATCCCCTGTTTTTCATTTTCCCGTTATTCAACTTCGGGTAATAAGACAGAGGAATACCTTGGAAACTGGGTATAAACCCACTACTATTCACCAACATATTATCACATCGCTGTAACCAGTAGTCGAATGAAAGGGAAATACCCCGGAAAATGTTCAGATCAATGCCATAGTTCTGCTTTTTCAGTTTCTCCGCCGACAGTTCGGGATTTCCCCGCAGTCCTTCAAATCCGTTCGACGTAATATAGTCCGAATACAAAAACCGGTCGTTTCCCAGTTGATCGTTCGCACTAATACCATAAGATACGCGTAGTTTCAGCAAGTCCAGCTGGTCCACGTCTGAAAGGAATGTTTCTTTGGAAAGCGCCCATGCAGCCGAAATGGCGGGAGTAGTCACATACCGGTGATCGGGATGAAACTGTTCGGAGCCGGAATATCCGACATCACCTTTCAGAAAATAGGTGTCATTGTAACCGTACAACACCGTCATTCCTATGCTCTCGTGCTTGTAAGGCAACATGGAAGTGCCTGTTACCGATTCTCTTTCCTGTTGCAGGTAAAGAATGTATGCCATGGCATCCACGCTATGCCTGCCGAAGCGACGGCTGTAGTTCATATTTGCCTGGTAATTCAGGTTGTAGTAAAATTGCGATGATTTGCCGTAAACTAATGGCGTATTTTCGTTAGTGCCCTTTTTGGTGAAGATTAATTCCGATAAATTGTTGCTACGTACATAGCGTTCAAAATTTTGCCCTGTCACCGTGTTGTTAAGTGAGTTGGTCTGATAAGCGAGTCGTGCACTTAACGTCAGCCCCTCCGTCAAAAATTTCAAGTCTAAAACCAATCCTGTCTGAGCAATGATGTTGGTGCGTATGGCACGCGCATAACCGGAACGGTTTAGAAGTCCGTACACCGGATTATCTTCCGCATCATGTGTCACAACCTGATTACCTGCGTCCGGATTTTCTTCGTTGGGCGGGGTCACCGGTCCATACATGACCGGAGGCAGGTTGAAGATTCCGGTATATATTGAGGAGTTGCCGTATTGGGCGGTACGTTCCGTTTTCACGTTTCCATTCAGCAATAAAAAACCGCTCAAATACTTGTTGATTTGCAGGTCGAGGTTGGAGCGGATACTTAATTCGTGCACATCGGGCGTCGGGTCGTATTTCCGTCCGGATTCGTTTTCGGTTTTAAACGGCATAGCCTGGTGCAAGTAATTGATGTTCGAGAAATAGCGGACCCGTTCGGAACCGCCCGACACATTCAATCCGGCGCGTTCCATCAACACAATGGAATGGACAAACCGGTTATACCAGTCGTTGTCCGGATAAAGCGCTGACCCCGAACGAAAACCGTTGATATCATCCTGCGAGAATTGTGAAAAGGATCCCAACCCGTCGTTTACGCCGGCTTGATTGCGTAGCTCCGCATATTTGGCAGAACCGGGAAACTGAGGCCGTTTGGTCATTTGCTGAAACGACTGGTCATAAAACACATCCACTACCGGAGCTCCTACTTTGCCTCGTTTAGTCGTGATAACAATCACTCCGTTAGCTCCCTTAATGCCATAAATAGCTGTTGTGGAAGCATCCTTAAGTATCGAAACGCTTTCAATTTCTTTCGGAGAAAGATACTCATAATAAATATTCGGGCAAATCACACCATCAATCACAACCAGCGGATCGACACCGTTGATGGTGGAATAACCGCGAATGATTTTAGCCACGGTCGAATTGGTCAGTTCGGAATTTGTTTCAATGGTCGTCAAGCCTGCTAACCTGCCTGCAAAGGTTTGCGATAGATCAGATACCGGCGACTTGTCCAAAACACTACCCGATACGGTAGCGACGGCGCCGGTGATGGCCATGGATGGTTGGGAAAAAAAGCCCAAACTGATTTGTTCGTCCGACGCATCCTCTTTTTCGTTTTCCAAAGACTGTACAGCGCCGGGTAAAGTTTTTTCCTGCGCAAACAGAACGACACAAAACGTACTTATACATGCGCAGATAAAGATTCGTATTATAATTTTCTTTTTATTCATGATAAACTCCTTTATTAACTATTAAACTTTTAATTGTCAATTATCCATTGTCAATTATTCATTAAATAAAATCACCATCCCGGATTTTGCCATTTCTCTCCTGTCACAGCTTCCAGACGGGATACTTCATTCAACGGAATGGGTAAAAGCAGATTCTTATTTTCCCATCCTCCACGGGGAATGTCTCCCCACGGGTTTATACGCTGGTAGTTGAAACTGCCGTCTTCATTCCTGGTGATGTACATACCTGTCAGATATTTGCAGGTGGCGCTCAAGTCTCCATCCGGTTTTTGCCAACGCCGCAGGTCGAAATAACGTTGCCCTTCCCATGCCAGTTCTACTCTGCGCTCGTTGCGGACACGCAAAATCATTTCTTCCTGAGACAAACCGGACGGCAATGACGGCATCTGTACCCGTGCGCGAATTTCATCGACGGCTGTCTTGGCGGCATCCAAATGGTTGGCTTCTGCAGCCGCTTCCGCATAATTTAATATCAATTCTGCCAGACGGAAATATTTACAATTCGGACCAAGTATCGAATTTGTTGCGCTGGTACGAGGAGCAACAAGTTTACGATGGAAATATCCGGTACGGCTAAATGCCAAATCCGACTGATTCAAACTGATATGGTGCGCTCCTCCCACATACGTTTCTACCCTGACTACTTCCCCGTAATTCCATATAATGGTATCTCCGTTCATCAGCGCAGTAGCGTACAGTCTGGGATCTCTGTTTTTGTATGGATCCGTTGGATTATACAGGGTATTGTCCGGATTATAGTTTGGCTGTAAATGTCGTTCGTCCAAATAAGGTTTCGATAAGGTCAAGACAGGTTTTCCATCGGTTGTCTCAAACGCATCAACCAAATCCTGCGTCGGACAAGTGCCACAAAAAACAGTGCCTGCCATTCCACTTCCGATATACGAAAAAAGTCCTATGATATGTGCAGCGAAAGCCGATGCCGGATCTGTATCCTTCTGTTGCCAGATGGTTTCTTTATCCCTTGGATTGGCTGCATAATCGCCATTCTGGCAAATTAATTGGTGAAAAGCAGCGCCCGGATAAGTTCCGTAAACCTCCGGATTCGTACAAGTTGCAAACAATTCGTAACCATTAGATTTTAGTTCATCTACGGCAGTTTTACATACCTGATAGGCTTCTTCCCAATAATTATTACCTTGATTGTGTAAGGGGCTGGCTGCAAACAAAAATGCCTGTGATTTAAGAGCATGCGCCGCAGCCTTCGTTACCCGCAAGGCATCACCGCCTGTAGTAATACGCCACGGCAGTTCCGGCGCCTTAAGAGCGGCGTCACAATCTGACGCAATAAGTTTAGCCACATCGTAAACCGATTCCCGCCGTAAGGCAGAAAAATCGGCGTCAAATGGAATCGTTTCATCCAGAATCGGCACTTTTCCAAACCATTTAATTAATTCCGAATAAAAATACGCCCTTAACACATGCGCTTCCGCAGTCATACGCGCTCTGTTTGTTTCACTTTTTACCGCTGCAGTCCCGATATTTTCAAGAAATTGGTTACACAACCGGATTTGCCTCCAATATTTCGCCCAATAATCGGCATTGTTATTTCCTTCGCTGTATCCCATGTTAAGAACCGGATGATTTGAAGAAGATGCCTGTCCTTTATATATTTCCGAAACAGGCACGTTACCAAAACCGTCCCATGATGACCAGGCGTCATCGCTCAAGGATACCGGCAGTGCATCAAACATCCAATATTCATACCCTTTTGCCGGCATATTGTTATAACATGTGTTTAACAAACCTTCCATCACATCCGGATCCGTATAGACATCTTCCATACTCATGGTACCGTCAGGCGCCATATCCAGCACATCAGAACAGGCACTGCTGTAAACACATATAATTGTCAGTATAAAAAAATATTTTAAATTCATTGTATTTCTGTTTATATGGTTAAAAAACTACATTCAAACCTATATTTATCATTTTAACTATCGGATAAACTAACATACTTGTCTGTTCCGGATCAATTACATTAAGCGGCATTTTCTTAAATGTAAGCAAATTATTTCCATTGAGATACACTCTTGCCCGGTTGATTTTCAACGGTTGAATCCATTTTTCCGGCAAGCTGTAGCCAAGTTCTACGGTCTTCAACCGGAGAAAACTTTTGTCAAACAGAAAAAAATCGTTTACTTTCTGGCTTGTACCTGCGGAAAGACCTAATGCAGGATAACGAATAGATTCTCCATTTCGATAGCGTTCTTCCGTCCAAGACTGCTTGTGGTAGCCGGAAAAAAATCCGGTAAGACCATATTCGGTAGCCCCCCAAGTAAGGTGCTCAATATTACTTTTTGCGATGCCGGTAAACAAGAAAGCAAAATCAATACCTTTATAAGATATGTTTCCCGAGAAGCCGTAATTAATGTGGGGTACAGTCGGATAACCTAATGGAATTTTATCCTTTTCGTCAACTACGCCATCGCCTGTAACGTCCACATACTTGAAATCACCCAGCCGCGGCGTCCCCCCAACATTGTACACCGGCAAATTCGCCAGTTCCTCCGGTGTGTTGATGTATCCGTTTCCGTTACTGTAATCAATCTTGTATCCCCAATGTTGTCCCAGATTATATCCCGTCTGTCGATATTGGTAAGCATAATCATCGGTGAGTTTGGCTTCGTCCAAAAAAAGCGCCTTGTTTTCATTATACGCATAATTACCTTTAACAGTCAGGGAAAGATCCTTGTCAATTTGTTTCCGGTAAGTCAGTTCTATTTCATATCCCTGATTCTTGACCTTGCCCATATTCATTTTGGGAAGATAATCCAAAGATATTCCCTGGATAATGGGGACCGTACCCCGGTTAATCAATATGCCATCCCGTTTTTCATAGAACACATCAATACTGGCTGACAGCACATTCAAAATCTGAAAATCCAGTCCGTAATTCTGCTTACGGGCGATTTCCCAACTCAACTTTTCATTCCCCACCTTGCCTATCGAAACGTATTTCCCGTAATTCAAAGTAGAAATACGTCCACCTGCGGACTCATTGATACTGCTTAAATACAGAAAACGGGCGCTTCCCAATTTATCGTTTCCGACTTTGCCGTAGGAAGCCCGTAATTTCAGGTGGTTAAGCAGTTTATTGTCGCGAAGAAACTCTTCGTTGCTGATCACCCAGCCACCGGAAAACGCAGGGAAAAACCCGAAACGATTGGACTGGGCAAACTGTTCGGATCCATTATAACCCACATTCACTTCAGCAAGATAACGATTGTCGAATGCGTAAGTTGTACGTTCTGAAAAACCAACAACGTTGTACGGCAAATCGGCTCCATATCCTTTGTCTTCCCAGTTATCTCGCTGAACCAGCACCATTCCGGTCACATCGTGTTTGCCAAATTGGCGGGCATAGTTGATCGAATATTGAAGATTCATATAATAATAACTGCCTGTGTTCTTCCTTAACCGGATACTTTCGTCCTGGTTCAATTGAATACCATAAAAAGAACTTGTTTCTTCCGGAGTACGGGCAACAACAAATCCATAAGTATCGTAGGAACGGATACCTTGTAGTTGAGAAGAAGCATTCGTATCATAGGAAATCATAAATTTCGTAGTTAATCCTTTCGTAATGAAATTAAGATTCCAATCCATCGCGAAAGAAGAATTAAGAATTCCTCGTGTTGTTTGACAATAACCCATGCGGTTAAGAGTACCATACATACTCGATCCTCCAACTCCTGTCTGGGTGGTTATCTGCCCGGGAGGCACTCCATATCCGTTTACTGTCAGTGGGCCGGGATCCGTTGGCGGTATTGACCATCCGAATGCCATTGCCTGCGAAACCATCGTTCCCATATCATTATTATACGAAGCGGAAAATTGAGGTGTATTTACTTTTTCGATATAAGACGCCAAATTTAAAGATAGTTTCAATTTGCCGGCAAGCATATAATCTACATTTCCACGAAAATTGTACCTGTTCATTTTAAAACTCGCATCATACCCGAGCAACGATTTCGGTTCCATATTAAACTGTCCGCCTTGCCCGATATAACCGGCATTTACAAAATACTGCATTTTGTCCGAACCACCATTCATGTTTGCATTGACACGCGTTTGCGGCGCCCAATCGCGAAACAAATCATGATAAGTGTCGCGGTCGGGATAAAATACCCTGTCTGCACCGCTTTTATACATCTCAATCATGTACGGTGTATAAGGCATGTTTTCTTCAGTTACTCCACTGTTTCGTGAGGCTTGGTTACGCATTTCTGCAAATTCCCATGAATGAATTCTGTCGGGACGCGCTAAAAAACCTTGTAAACTATAGTCGGCAGAGACGCTTAATTCCGACTTGCCGGCCGTTCCTCTCAGCGTTGTAATCAAGATTACACCGTTTGCCCCACGGACGCCAAACACGGCAGTTGCCGAGGCGTCTTTCAGGATAGAAACGGACGCAATTTCATTCGGATCCAGAATGTTGATATTATCACGCGGTACGCCGTCAATAAGAATCAACGGATTGGCTCCATTTGTCGTGCCAACGCCCCGCAAATAAAGACTTACCGCATCGTAACCGGGTTGTCCGGATGATTGCAACACGGTCAGACCGGATAATCGACCCGCAAGTGCAGCGGACAGATTGGCGGACGAGCTTTGTTTCAGTTCCTTGGTTTGTACGGAAGCCACAGCGCCCGTGACCGACACTTTTTTCTGAATACCGTAAGCCACTACAACCACTTCTTCTATATCCTGAATCTCTTCGTTCAGGATTACGTTAATGGTAGTCCGGTTTCCAATGGCAATTTCTTGTGTAGTATATCCGATATACGAAAATACCAGTACCGCATTGTCGGAAAGGTTGCTTAATACGTAATCGCCATTCATATCGGTGACGCTTCCGTTGGTAGTGCCCTTGACCTGAATCGAAACGCCGACAAGAGGCTCATCTTGGTTGTCGGATACTCTGCCCTTCACTGTTTTAACATCTGCCGGTGGCCTTTGTTGATTTTCGACAGGTAGAATTTCCTTCTTTTTACTCAGACTGATTTGTCCTTCGTAGATGGTGTAAGTGATGTTTTTCCCTTTCAAGACATTGTCCAACACACTGCTTACAGGCTGGTCTTTCACCTCTATACTCACTTTACCATTATTTAGTATATCTTCATAATAAAAAAAGACGTATTCACTCTGTTTCTCGATTTCGCGGAAAACTTCTTTCAAGGTTGCGTCTTTCATATTCAAAGAGACTTTGGTTGTTTGAGGATAGCAGAATGCCGGTATGCTTAGATTCATAGCTATAATAAACAAAGCCAATCTCATAATTAATTCGAATTTTATTTTTTTTGCATTTAAAATACTGCTGTTTTGTAATTTGTTCATACTTTTGTGATGATTTTAGATTTATATCTGTGCAAATTGATTTAAAATCTCTTGTCGGGAGGTATTGGCGTACGTCCCGACTTTTTTTGTGTTTCTTTCGTGCTTTTCAATTATGTTTCATAGTCAATGCTGTTTTAAGGGTTAAACATTATTTTATATTCTCCGTTTTCGTCTGTTTCATATTTGACCGGCGCGGCTGAACGAATGACGTTAAGCACGTCAATGATATCGTCTTTCAGGCGCAACTTGCCCGAACAAAGCAATCCTGCCGACTGTTCATCCACACTGATCTTTACATTGTAATACCTCGAAAGGCGCAACACGATATCCTTTATACTTTCGTTATCAAAAATATAGATTCCATGCACCCACGAAACGAATGTCGAAGCGTCCACCTGTCGGATCTTAACGTTTCCGTCCAGCAATGTAAACATGTCGTTCGGTTGCAGGGTATAAGGGTCGCTTCCGTCGTTTGTATTCACTTTCACCGAACCGTTTACCAGAACAACGGCGCCGGAGTTATCCGATTTATAGGCATTTACGTTAAAGGACGTTCCCAGCACTTTGATCTGCATGTCGGAAGTCTTGACAAGAAACGGTCGTTTGTTGTCTTTCACCACTTCCAGGTATGCTTCGCCGTCCACGTAGATTTCCCGCCTGTCGTCATCGAAAGACGCCGGATAGACGACGCTCGTTCCTGCATTTACCCATAAATGCGTCCCGTCTTCCAGAATCAGGGACGAACGTTTGCCGTAGGGCACGACCAAACGGTTAAATTCCGTTTTTTTCTTTTCTTTGTTTGCCTTTTCTGTGGCGCCGGATTGTTTTTCAATGATTTGCTCGTTGATTTTGATGTTTTTTTCCTGCGCATAATCGAGTGTCGGGTTGTCTTCCTTGATGATGATGCGTTCTTCGTTTGCAAGCGTCAGTTCCACATACTCAGAATTTGTTTCCGTAAAATGGGAAACAGCGGTAAGAATGGCGTCTTCCTTGTCCTTTTCCGTATGGAAAAACGCATAAAGACCGATGGACAATAACAAAAGCACCGATGCCGCCGCACCGTAATAGAAAAGATTCCTCCGTATGCGAATCGGACGGACGGTTTCTGCCGCAATTTTTTTGTAAAGGCGCTTTATTTCCTCGTCGTGCATCACCTCGCGTTCGTCAATTACAGACAAAACGATTGATTTTGCAAGATTGTATTCTTCGCCCGAAAGCGCCCCATCCCTTACCAATCCTGCCCAAAAGGCGTCAAATTCGGGATTCGGCACTTTTACCGAACGCACAAAATCATCATCCTGCAACAAATCGCTCGCTTTATAATTTCTGTAATCTGTCATTTCTATTCGCTATTTTATTCTATTATACATAAGGTCGCGTTTCATACTCACTTTTTTGAAAAAAAAATTCAAAAAACACACGGCGATCATAGAAAATGGCGAAGACGGAACCTTTCCCTGATTTTATTAGTAGCACGCTGTATGATATTCTGTACCGACTGCACATTGATACCCATGATTTCTGCTATTTCCTTCACAGACAAATCTTCGATAAACCTCAAATTCATAACTTCCCTTTGGTTGGGAGTGAGGATGGACAATGCCATGCGTACATTATTATTAATGCTTTCTTCCCGTTCTTTGTCAATATACAGTTCTTCGGGCGATTCGTTCGTTAGCAGTTCCTCTTCGGCATCTTCAGGCAAGACGGTTTCTTTTGCATCGCGGAAAGCCCTGTACAATTCGTTGCGAAACGACTTGATCAGGTACAAATGAAAATCTTCCCTCCGTAAAATGTCCCTTTTATTGAAAATGTTGATAAAGACGTCCTGAATGCAATCCTTTATCAAATCCCTGTTGTTGTTATAGGAAAGTCCGTACGAATACAAATCCTGCGCATAAGCGGAATAGACTTTGGAAAAAGCACTCTCACGACCCTTTACAAAATCTTCCCAAACACTGATTTCTATTTCATGCGGAACAATCATTTGTCAATTCTTATAAAAAAACATAATTCATGCATAATCTTCCCTCAAACTCTTCACGGTTTAAAATTCAATGCAAATATAGCCAGATTTCGCAAAAACGAATCATATTTCATCCGTTTTTTTACCGGTATGAGCGCGGTTCTTCCGGTTTCTCCCGTCTCAAATTGATTTTAAATGCTTGCGGGACGAACTCATGCCTGTTATCGACTATACGCTGTATTTGGTCGACAATTACGACAACCCTAAAAAAATGGCGGTTGACTTTGAAACTTTCTGCAAAAACCGAGCGAATGAGAACGAAAATCAGAAGAAATATTTCCGCTTCATTACCAATTCAAAAAACGAATCCCGCTAAAAATTGCTGATGGCAATTTCATGTTTATCAATAAAAAGAACGGGCGTTCCCGGCTTACTTCGCGT
>JAISYY010000142.1 GCA_031269635.1 Tannerella sp.
TTCTGTTCTCTCAAATGAGGCATTTCTGCTGTGCCAATTTGCGACATGTCAGCGCCTTATCGCGACATTCGTTACCTGTTTCGATTTTTTGAAAACAGGTAATGATTTGGTAACGGAACGCTGTCCGAATCTGGCTTTCTCCTGTCTTAGATATGGTACAGGTAAAAAGGGAAAAGCCTGTAAAATGCTACTTTTACAGGCTTTTCGCTTCGTTTGTCGCTTGATTGGCAGCGACTTAGCGGTATGGACGGAATATGAACTTATTCCCGTAATTCCCTACTATTCAATATCTTATAAAGAGCAATTACGTTGCAGGTTACGATTTAGCGAAAACCATTTTTGCCCGTTTTTGGCGGCTGTTGGCGACCGTTTGTCTGCATGTAATTCGGGTTCAAAGTTACAACTTTTTTTTGAAATACAAACTATCCTGAAAAATAATTATTTACGTTAGTGCAAGGTGCAAGCCATATATACATATATGCTTGCACCTTGCACTAAAAATGGTCTTGTCCTAAAATTTCTTTATAGTTATTTGTTCTTCGTCCGGCAAGGACTTGACAATTTTGTCTTCGTCCTGCCGTAGCTTTACAATTCGAGGTAAAATTAATCATATTTTTCGAATTATTCTTTTTGTTCGCATTTCTGTTTCCTGTTTGTTTCCCGGCTTGCAGCATGGCAATGGAGCGAAGGCGGAGCCGAAGCGGAATGGACATGCTGCAAAACTTGCGCTTCTTCCTTTACCGAAAGACTGGGATCTTTATACGGATTACTTGCGCTTCGATAATAGTTCTTCCACTTGCGTTCCGTTTTCAAACCTGTTTGATGCACAAACGCAGGCGTCATATAACCGATTGACTTGTCCTGAAATTTCTTTTCAGTTTTTTGTTCTTCGTCCGGCATGAACTTGTCATCTGTTCCTGTATTTTTCATCAAACCGGTATAAAGGCTGCTGTAACAACACGATATTTTGAATAACCTCATCCAATGCCGGTAATGTGTTTGCCTCAAACATTAATTGTTTTAATTCATTATTGTAAGCACGGAGAACAGCCGGAAATCTCAATACATTTTCCGTTTCGGCAAAAAATATCGCTTCCGATATGGATTTATGAGATTGCAAATTTCGGTATAATCCGTCTTCGAATGTTACATGCCGTATGGCTTCCGTAAATTCGCTGGATTGAATAAAATCCCTATATTCCGAAATGCCCAATAACCGGTAAATATCATACACGTCCCGAATATGTTTTGCTATGAGCATTTCATAATCATCGTTGTATGACAGTCTTGTTAATCTCGAAATCTTGTCGCACAAAGTCCGCTTCGGGTCTATTGTCTGTATTTCAAAAGTATCCAGTCCAAAGCGAGTTAGAATATCGTTGCGTCCGGCTGTTTGCAGGTATTCTGCAATAACCGGCTGTATCTGCCGATTTTGCATGGGATAATACATCGCCGATTTATCCTCCAGTGTACAGCATTTGATTTCCACTTCTAAGTTTTCTTTCAGTCCGGCGCTTTCATAATGCGTATCATACGAAAAAGCCAGCTTGCGGAAGTCCCCGCCGGTCTTGGACAATTCCTCCACATACATTTCCCTGTTGTTTTCGATGACAAAGTGCGAAATATTGCGGGTTAATGTCTTTTCTGCCTGTTTAGAAGAAGTCGGATTGCCGGAATAGGCAAATATGTCCAAATCTTCTGAAAACCGGTTGATTATCCGATAGGCTTTAGAAAGCGAAGTCCCACCCTTAAAGTAAATTCTGTCTGAAAAATCGGAAAACGCCAATTCTTTAAGTATCTTGGATACCCAATAGTCTTTCTCAACATGCGACTGTTCGTATCCGAAATAGTCGGCGGACAATTCCACCAACTCCCTGAAAGCCTCATTGTTCAAATGTAAATTCATATCTTTGGATTATTTATATGGGAAATCAAATCGCGTTGTCGGACAAATGGTTGCTGCAAGCTGTTCTTCCAAATCCCTGTTATCGCTTTCGTGCAACATGCGGCTAAGTATTTTCCTGACCCTTGGCGGATAATTTTTCGACAAAGATACTAATTTTTCGAGGTTTGCATATTTCAACGGCGATAGATGCAACTTGAAAATTCGGTCATAAGCCGCTTGCGGACTTGCACCGGGTATATGGCGACAATCCTTTATTGCATCCAAAATCCGTATCAACCACAATGTTTGGTCATCATCGGGAACAGCCACATAAGCTTTTACACATTCGACGGACAATTTTTCAAACCTGAACGCACGTACCGGATAGTGGACGGCGATGGTAATTACCGAGGGAACCTGTTCCGTCAATGACATTTTATTGTAAATGTACGCCCCTGTTAAATATCCGTTCAGTTTCCTGGTCAGATAATTTAACTGTTCGTCCTGATATACAGGAAGGTATCCCAAGCCCAAACTCGATTGCTTGGGTTTGTAGTATGCCCCTTTTTCTATACGCGCCAGTTTGTTTTCTTTGGACAAACCGGAAAGGATTACCGCTACATTGGCAAATTTGGATAAGGGGAAAGCAAGATCATTGAAAGTAAATATCTTACCTTCCGGAATTAGCTCTATTTGCCTCTGTATGTCCGATTTAAATGATTCCATACGTTGAAAAACTTTCTGCAAAGATACGAATTAATTATGTATTTACATGTAAATACATAATTATTTTTTGAGAGTGGAGATTTAATCATCAAAATATTGGGAATTTTCCCGCCAAAAACTGCCATTTCAGCAAATTAACAAAACATAATCATGTTAAAATCAACATTTTGTATTTTCATAAAAATCAATTATTGCATTTTCTTTTCCCAAGTTGGGAATTCAGGTTTTTCGGACTTCCGACCTTTGCAGAAAAATATTTTGAATATGGATGTTATCACAATCGAATCGCAGGCATACAGGGAATTGGTAACAAAAATCAATTCGATAGCCAAGTTTATAGTAACCTGTCAGCCGGAAGAAAAGAATACGGACGACGAGTGGGTGGACAGCTACGAGGTCTGCACATTCCTGAAAATCAGCGAGCGCACCTTGCAACGTTTGCGTACAAACAAGATAATCAGTTATTCCATGCTTTCTGGGAAATCGTACTATACCATTGGGGAAATCAAGCGGATGCTCAACGAAAAGCGTATCCGCAGTACGGACGAATATCTCATGAACTTAATTCACAATCATAAATTACATGCCGAACAAAGACGAAATCTTAAAACGGACAAATAACGGCCTGGACGTTTTCAAACATTATATTCCGGGACAGTGGCGCATCGGGCGCAACTTCCTGAACCCGCTGTACGAAGACCGGAAAGCGTCGTGCAATATCTATTTCGACCGTCGCAATGGCAGTTATCGCCTGAAAGACTTTGGCAACGACGCTTTCAGCGGCGATTGCTTTGATATTGTCGGAAAACTTAAAAGCCTGAATTGCAGTAATTCAAAAGATTTTATTGAGATTCTGGAAATTATCAACAGCGATTTGCATTTAGGATTGAATGAAGACGACAGTCCGCTTGTCGTATCTATGTCGCCGAAGCCGGTCCGGGAATCCAAACCCAACTTAACCCAACAACCTGACCCCCCGAAAAAGGCAAAACCCTATTCAATCATTCAACAGTCTTTTTCGGCAAAAGAAACGGCGTTTTGGAAGCAGTACGGCATTACACTCGAAATCCTGAAAAACTATAAAGTTTTCTCTTTGAGGGAGTTCAAAAGCGAAAACAGCGAAGGCAAGCCGTTTACCTTTACGACATTGGATAATGAACCGATTTTTGGATACACAGGTAAAAAACATGTAAAAATCTACCGTCCGTTTTCGGGAATCCGTTTTTTATACGGTGGAACGATGCCCGAAAACTATTGTTTCGGCTTGGAACAGCTTCCTGCAAAAGGCGATACGCTTTTCATTACCGGCGGGGAGAAAGATGTGCTTTCGCTTGTTTCCCACGGTTTTCATGCCATTTGTTTCAATTCGGAAACATCGAATATCCCGCAGCACATCGTCAAAAAATTATCCTACCGTTTCAAGCATATTGTTTTGCTTTACGATACGGATAAAACAGGCTTGGATGCTTCGCTCAAACACGCGCAGCAACTTGCGGATTTGGGCGTGAAACGGCTTGTTCTGCCTCTTGCAGGTACAAAACAGGAGAAAGATATATCCGACTACTTCAAAGTGGGAAATACTCGCGAAGATCTCATCAAGCTGTTCATTGAATTTTTAGATAATTTATACAGCGAAACCATGTCGATACTCAAGCCGTGCGAAATTGACTTCAACAATCCTCCCGTTCAGGCGGAGATGATCATTTCAATCAATGACGTGCCATTGGGAACGCAGGGAAACTTATTCGGCGTTACGGGCGGCGAAGGAACGGGAAAAAGTAACTATGTGGGAAGCCTAATTGCCGGAACTGTCCGTAACGCCGATTTTTCAATCGACACGTTGGGTACGGCGATTTTACCCAACATCACAAACAAAGCCGTGTTGCTCTATGATACGGAACAGTCCGAAGTACAACTCTATAAAAATATCGGAACTGTCCTGAAACGCGGAAAGCAAAGCGCCATGCCGGATTATTTCAAGGCATACTGCCTGACTTCCATGTCGCGCAAAGAGCGTATGCAGGCAATCGTCCAAAGCATGGACAGGTTTTATTATCAGTTCGGCGGCATTCAAATGGTAGTCATTGACGGTATAGCCGACCTTGTAAGATGCGCCAACGACGAAGCGGAAAGCATTGCCGTAATCGACGAACTGTATCGTTTGGCCGGAATTTACAAAACCTGCATCGTTTGCGTACTGCATTTTATTCCCAATGGCATGAAATTGAGAGGTCATCTCGGTTCGGAATTGCAACGCAAAGCGGCTGCAATCCTTTCCATCGAAAAAGACGAAAACCCGCAAATATCGGTTGTCAAGGCATTGAAAGTACGCGAGGGCAGTCCGCTGGATGTGCCGCTTGTTCAGTTTTCGTGGGATAAGAATTTGGGTATGCACGTCTATCTCGGTGAAAAACCAAAGGAAGAAAAGGAAAAGCGCAAAGAGGTTGAACTTTCGGGCGTTGCGAAGGCGATTTTCTCAAAGCAACGGTATTGTACATATGTGGATTTGTGCGAGCAAATTCAGTCAATTTTAGACGTAAGGGAACGGACGGCAAAGAGTTATATCCGCTTTATGCGGGATAAAGAGATTATTCTCAAAGACCCGTCCAATGCGAGTTATTTTATTATCGGACACATTAACGGCTAACAGTCATGTTTATAGAAAGCAGTGATTTTGAAACGTGGATGAAGCGCATCATGGAACGGTTCGACCGTTTGGAAAACAAAATGGACAGGCCGGACGAGCAGGTGCAAAATGCGCCGACCATTGATGGCGAACGTCTATATGACAACCAGGATTTATGCCTTCTGTTCAACGTCTGTAAACGGACTTTGCAGCGTTATCGCACGCTTGGATGGCTTAATTACAAACGGATTGACCAGAAAGCGTATTACACGGAATCGGATGTGAAGAAATTTATTGAAGAACGCGCGGGGAAGAAAAAGCGATAGTCTGTTCCGGAAAATTGATTAAAACATTACTTTTGCACAATGAAAAAGAAGCGTCGGGAACACTACTGCAAGATATGCGGTGAATATAAGGCCAATGAAAAATTCAGTGGGAAAGGACATGCAAATCATATTTGCAAGGTTTGTTCCGCGTTGCCTGTTGCCCGCCGGAATGAACTCCAGCGAATAAACCGGATATTTGGAATCGGCATGAATTTTTTCATACCCAAAGACAAACTGGGGTTGCTTAAAAAATATGCGGGCGACAGCCGTTATCCGGAAGCCGCTCAACATGCAAGGGATATTCTCGACCGGTTTGACGGTCGTAGCAATCTGCAGGAAAATGAGTTTTGGGAAGAGGATGAGTTTCTAAGCAATGACGAATATATTCTGTATGATGACAGTGATATAAATAATGAACCTTTTAAATAACTCTGTTTTTCATCCTTTGTAATCCTCCCACTCCGTTGCTTTAAAAACCGCCTTTTGATTGACATACCACGCAAAACGCTTTTGCTCACGGGTCGGTTGAGTATTAGATTCGTAATTTCTATACGTTTGAACGAAAGGGTTTACTCCTAACTTTTTCAGTATCCTGCATCGTTCATTTGCATCGGTAACGTCTTTTACCAGCACGTAAACGAAAATCCGGTAGTTTTTTACTCCATACCTGTTCAGTTTCTCAATGGCTTTCAAAAGTGGCTCCACTGCCGGAGTTGTGTCGCAGGCAAAACGCAGGAATCTAATCCATCTGATTTTGGACAGCAACTGTGCAACGTCATCTGTAACCAAACG
>JAISYY010000173.1 GCA_031269635.1 Tannerella sp.
ATAATTTACTTTTACTCAAAAAGCAAGGATTATGTCTTCTCAACGGATAAAGTAAAAATACCCTATAATCAGGAAACTATCGCAAGGACAAACCGTGGGGCAGGTGATACAGGTTTAAAGGTTAAAGGTAATGCAGAAGAAAGACACAAGAATAGATTAGACAAAGATGGCAAAGTGCCTGAAGATTATTGGATTGATATTCCCCGTATTCAAGGAAATGGAAATGAACGTATTGGCTACCCTACGCAGAAGCCGGAAGCGTTATTGCAAAGAATAATCAAATGTGTGAGTAATGAGGGCGACATTGTTTTAGATCCTTTTGTTGGTGGTGGAACAACGGTTGCCGTAGCCGACAAACTGAATCGAAAATGGATCGGCATAGACCAGTCCGTTCAGGCGGTGAAAGTTACGGAGTTGCGTCTGGACAGGCAGCGCGATTTGTTTTCGGCGCCGTTCACCATTCAACTGTACAAGTACGATTACGATACCCTGCGTTACAAAAACGCCTTTGAGTTTGAAAACTGGATTGTGCAGCAGTTCGGCGGCGTAAGTAACGCAAAACAGCGCGGCGACTTGGGGCTGGACGGACGAATGCCCGACAACACGCCCGTCCAGGTAAAACGCTCGGATAACATCGGGCGCAATGTGATTGACAATTTCATTGCCGCTTCGATGCGTTTCGACAAAAAACTTTACGACAGGCACGTTGCGGAAAAACAGCCGATTGGTTATATCATCGCGTTCAGCTTCGGGCGTGGAGCGGTGGAAGAAGTCGCCCGTCTGCGCAACAAGGAAAACGTAATCATCGAGCTGGTTACGGTTGATAAAATCGTTCCGATAGCGAAGAAGCCGGGCTTGTCCGTCGAAATTCGGGAAACAGGCAAAGACGAAAAAGGTAACAGGGAAATTGAATTTACTGCCGTTGGAACATCCGACGCAGGAATTGAATTTTACAGTTGGGATTTCAATCACGATGCCGGAAAAGGTTTCAAAGCCGGCATTATGCTCGACAAAGAGGGCGTCCAAACACATAAATTTAAGGCAGGACAACATAATATAGCCGTCAAAGTAGTGGATAACGACGGGCTGGAAAATATTGAGAACGTGAAGTTAAAGGTTAACGGAAAGGTGGAAAGGCAAAATTGATTTTCTGCCAAACGCATTTCAATGTGGCAGAACGGACAGCACGATATGGTTTTTGTGTTGCGCCCACGTTCAGCTATCGAATTTCACCCCTGAAAACAGTTGGAGTTGTGATTGTTTTTGTGTTAGGGTGCAGGAATAAAATTCCGGGTTAATGAAAAACCATGTTTTTACATTATCGATAAAATTATTATATTTGTCGGATTTTTTCCATTAATAACGAATCATTGTTGGAATTTGAATTATGTCAGATAATAAAGAAATGCAGTTTGAAGAAACAGGGAATGACCCTGATGTAGAAAATATAGCAGAAGAAGATGCCGCTGTCATGCGGGATGACGAAGATGTAACGGATGGCGAAGAAGTGGAACCCGCCCATTCGGGATATAAAGTGTCGGGGACGGGAGACAGCGTGCATCTGCTTTCGGGAATGTACCAAAGCTGGTTTATGGATTATGCTTCGTATGTTATTCTCGAACGCGCCGTTCCGCATATCAATGACGGTTTCAAGCCGGTACAGCGTCGTATCCTTCATTCGATGAAGATTCTTGATGACGGGCGGTACAACAAAGTAGCAAATATCGTTGGCCATACCATGCAGTTTCATCCCCACGGCGACGCTTCGATCGGTGATGCGCTGGTGCAGTTGGGGCAAAAGGACTTGCTCGTCGACTGCCAGGGAAACTGGGGTAATATCCTGACGGGCGACGGCGCCGCTGCACCCCGTTATATTGAAGCGCGTCTGTCTAAGTTTGCGTTGGATGTCGTTTTTAATCCGAAGACAACGACCTGGAAGCTCTCCTACGACGGCCGTAATAAGGAACCGGTGTCCTTGCCCGTCAAATACCCTTTGCTGCTTGCACAGGGCGCCGAAGGTATCGCCGTCGGGCTTTCGTCTAAAATACTTCCCCATAACTTTAACGAAATTCTTGATGCGGCGATTGCTTATCTTCGTGGCGAACCGTTTGTCTTGTATCCCGATTTCCAGACAGGCGGTTCCATCGACGTTTCCCGGTATAATGACGGGGAACGGGGGGGCGTCGTCAAGGTTCGTGCGAAAATCGGCAAATTTGACAGCAAGACCCTCGTAATAAGCGAGATTCCGTACGGCCGCAATACCTCTACGCTGATTGATTCCATCCTCAAAGCGAACGACAAGGGCAAAATAAAAATTAAAAAGATTGATGATAACACGGCGCGTGAAGCCGAAATACTCGTTCACCTGGCGCCGGGAGTGTCGTCAGATAAAACGATTGATGCGCTTTATGCCTTCACCGATTGCGAGTCAAGTATTTCGCCGAACTGTTGCGTGATAGAAGACAACAAGCCGCGTTTCCTGACCGTAAGCGACGTGTTGCACCATTCGGTAGACCAGACGCTGGAGCTGTTGCGCATGGAACTGGAAATACACAAGTCGGAACAGGAGGAACAACTGTTTTACGCCTCCCTGGAACGGATCTTCATTGTTGAACGGATTTATAAGGACGCGGAATTTGAGAACGCAAAATCAATAGATATAGCCGTAGTACATATTGATAAACGGCTGGAACCGTTTAAGCCGGGTTTCATACGCGACGTTACCCGCGACGACATCTTGCGGCTAATGGAAATTAAAATGGGACGTATCCTGAAATTCAATATCGACAGCAATGAAGAACTTATCGCCCGGATAAAAACGGAAATTGAAGCGGTCAACGCACGCCTTGCCAATATTGTCGGTTATACGGTAGACTGGTTCGTAATGCTGAAAGAAAAATACGGGGCAGCTTATCCGCGGCGTACGGAACTGCGCAGTTTTGATACGATTGTTGCAACGAAAGTGATTGAAGCAAATGAAAAACTCTATATCAATCGCGAAGAAGGATTTATCGGCACCTCCCTGAAACGCGATGAATACGTTTGCAACTGCTCCGATATAGATGATATAATCATATTTTATAAAAACGGAACGTATAAAATTATTAAGGTAAGCGACAAAATATTTGTCGGCAGGGACGTCCTGTATCTGGATGTGTTCAAACGGAACGATAACCGGACCATATACAATGTGATATACCGCGACGGCGCCACAGGCTATAATTATATAAAACGCTTTGCCGTGACAGGTATTACCCGTGATAAGGAATACGATGTGACACAAGGCGCTTCCCGTTCAGCCATCCTGTATTTCAGCGCGAATCCGAACGGGGAAGCCGAGACGGTAAAAGTCGTCCTTAAACCCAAGCTCCGGCAGAAAATAATGACTTTTGAAAAAGATTTTAGCGAAATCATGATCAAAGGCCGTAATTCAATGGGTAACATCCTGACGAAAGCGGAGATACATAAAATAAGCCTTAAACAAAAGGGATCATCTACGCTGGGTGGCCGCCAGGTATGGTTCGACCGCGACATCCTGCGCCTGAATTATGACGGTAGGGGAGATGCGCTGGGCGAATTTCATAATGACGACCAGATACTGGTCATCCTTCGTAACGGTGAATTTTACACCTCTAATTATGATTTGAGTAATCATTATGAAGACAACATCCTTGTGATAGAACGTTTCGACAGTAACAAGGTCTGGACAGCAGCGCTTTATGATGCGGATCAGAAATTCCCCTACATAAAAAGATTCCAGCTGGAGGCCGGAAACAAGCATCAGAATTTACTGGGCGAGAATGAATTAAGTACGCTTTACCTGTTGTCCGGGGAAGTCTATCCCCGTTTTGAAGTGATATTCGGGGGAAATGACGAATACCGCAGTCCGCTGGTTATTGATGCGGAATCGTTTATAAGCATTAAAAGTTTCAAAGCCAAAGGTAAGCGCGTCACAACTTTTGAAGTTAGCCGGATGAATGAACTTGAACCGGCACATTTCTCTGAAGAAAAACCGGAAGAAACGGAAAGTGATAATACGGAAGACAATGAGCAGGACGATGCTCAATTGGATCTTTTTAAATAAAGATGATATGAAAAAATTGAATACAATTGCGTTTTTAATGTGTACGTGCATGTTCCTGAATGCACAGACGGTACCGGAAGATTCGATCGCTTCGTACCGGATGAGTCCCGGAAAAGCGGATTCTTTGCTGATCGCCCTGTCAAAAGAAAGATCAAACAGGAAGGAAAAATCTTACGATAGCATTTCTGTTGCAGATATGTCCGCAACGGATACGGCCGCGATCGGTTCTTCTCCGGCGGATACTTTAGTCGTGCAGGAGGTCGAAGCGTTAACGGCAGATTCTTCGCGCACAGCGGTCACGGTAGCGGAGTCTTCCGAAAAAAACAGGAAAAAGGCGAAAGTTCGGAGGAGCGAACTTTTAATTGAGCAGGAAGGCGGAGAACTGCGCCTGAAGAACGAAGACGATGTCGATTATGCAGATCTTCGTTCCATAAATGAAGGGACGTTGATTGGCGTCGGAGGTTATCGGATGAAAGACACATACCTTTCCCCGGAGAAATACGGAGGTCTCGGTTTCCGTTTTATGAACGAACGGATGCGCCTGATAAAATCGTCCGGCTTCAAAGTGTCGCGCCAGAACATTGTCAATGTCGATATATCTTCAACGATGAACGGTGCGGAAAACGCCAATTTCCTCTCCGCATTTGTCAATTATTCCATAGGCTATCACTATCGCTTCCTGCCTGACCCGTATTTTAAAATAATGATCGGCGGTAACGCTCGTGGTATGACCGGAATGGTATATAATACCCGCAACGGGAATAATCCTATGACGGTACATGCAGACGTGGATTTGAATTTTTCCCTTATAGCAATCTATGAGTTTCGTATCAGGAAATATCCGTTCACGCTTCGTTACCAGTTCGATACCCCCTTTGCAGGAATACTTTTCTCTCCGGTATATAACCAGTCGTATTATGAAATATTCAGTCTGGGAAATACGGCGGAGATATTTAATTTCAATTCTTTTCATAACAAACTCGCGATGCGCAATTATTTTACAGTCGATTTCCCGGTTGGAGGCATGACGTTGCGTACGGGCTATTTCGGGTCATTTTATGCTACGGATATTCACGACATTGACAGGTATATAATTTCTCACAATGTGATGTTGGGATTTGTAAAGGAATTTGTTGCATTCGGAGGGCGCGAGATGAGAAGGCGTAATTTGTTTCACAGCGCGTATTATTAATGGAGGAGAACGTGATGAAAAGATCTATTTTTACGTTTGCGTTCCTGATCGCATCGTTCCTCTTCCAGTCGTGTTATGAAAGCGATGAATATACGGCCGACCCACATTCCAACTTTGAAGCGCTCTGGAAACTGATAGACGAGAATTACTGTTTCTTTGACTATAAAAATATAGACTGGGATGCCGTACATGACAAGTATAATACCCTGCTCGCGGATACGATGAACAAGTATGAATTATTCAGCGTTTTAGGCAAAATGCTTGCAGAGCTTGAAGACGGGCATACGAATCTCATGACAACTTTTAATACCTCCCGTTTCTGGGAGTGGTATGAAAACTATCCGGATAATTTTAATGCCGTCGTTCACAGGGAATATCTGGGTACGGACAGCAAACTTGCCGGGGGAATGAATTACCTTATTATGAGGGACAGCATCGGATACGTCTATTATGGGAGTTTTTCCAATCCCATAGGTGAAGCGAATCTGGATGAGATGTTTCTGCATTTCAAGCATTGTAAGGCGCTTATCTTTGATGTCCGTAACAACGGGGGCGGTTCGCTGGCCTATTCCGAGCGTATCGCTTCACGGTTTACGAACGAAAAACGGCTGGTCGGATATATAATGCACAAGAAAGGCCCCGGGCATAATGATTTCTCGGAACCATACCCGATAGAACTTGAGCCGTCAAAACGGGTAAAATGGCTTCGGCCGGTGGCCGTTCTTACGAATCGTCGCTGTTACAGCGCTGCCAATGATTTTGTAAATAAGATGAAGTTATTCTCACAAGTTACGATTATCGGCGACAGTACCGGTGGAGGTTGCGGATTGCCGTTTCATTCGGAATTACCGAACGGTTGGGGAGTAAGATTCTCCTCATCGCCGATACTCGATGCCAACAAAGAATATACGGAGTACGGCGTCCACCCGGACATAAAAGTAGATATCAAAGAAAACGACCAGCTAAATAACATAGATACGATCATCGAGGAGGCGTTGAATTACCTGAAGGAGAAAACTTCCGGTTCAACGCCGTCCGTAATGAACGCCGAATACGTAAACGAATAAACCGCCTTTGTCGGCGATTTTCGCAAAAATAAATTCTCCAACAGGCGAAGTTATAAAATGTTTTTATAACTTTGCCCCCGAATTTAGCGGCTGTGGTGTAATTGGTAGCCACGCCAGACTTAGGATCTGGTGCTTCACAGCGTGGGGGTTCGAGTCCCTTCAGCCGCACGGGAAAAAGTAAACGTTTAATTAAATAGAAAATTATGTCAAAAATAACTGTTATCGGCGCAGGAAACGTAGGTGCAACCTGTGCGGACGTACTGGCCAAACGTAATGTGGCATCTGATATTGTACTGATAGATATCAGGGAAGGGTATTCGGAAGGAAAAGCAATGGATATTATGCAGACGGCGACGCTGGTTGGTATTAATGTACGTGTGACGGGAGTAACAAACGATTATACGGCAACCGCAGGTTCGGATGTGATTGTGATCACTTCGGGCTTGCCTCGTAAGCCCGGTATGACCCGTGAAGAATTGATAGGAGTAAATGCCGGTATTGTAAAATCCGTAGTTGAAAGCGCATTGAAATATTCCCCGGATGCAACGCTTATTATTGTCAGCAACCCCATGGATCCGATGTGTTATCTGACTGCAAAGATTTCAGGCTTGCCGCGCAACAAAGTGATCGGGTTGGGTGGCGCGTTAGATAGTGCCCGTTTCAAATATTATTTAAGCCGGGCGCTTGACGTTAATCCGAACGATGTGGAAGCAACCGTTATCGGCGGGCATGGCGACACGACGATGGTGCCTCTCACATCATTGGCAACGTGCAAAGGCGTGCCCGTAACGCAACTTCTTTCCAAAGAAAAATTAGACGAAGTGGCAGCCGCAACAAAAGTTGGAGGTGCGACGCTGACCGGTCTTCTCGGCACATCGGCATGGTATGCTCCGGGTGCAGCCGCAGCTTATATGGCAGAGGCCGTTATCAAGGACGAAAAACGCGTTGTTTCGTGCGGCGTGCTTGTCGAAGGCGAATACGGGGAAAGCGACCTTGTCATAGGCGTACCTGTCCTGCTGGGCAAGAACGGATGCGAGAAAATCCTCGATTTCCCTCTGACCGGCGACGAAAAAGCCGCCTTCAAAGCCTCTGCCGAAGCAACCCGCAAGGTGAATCAGATCCTTGTTGACGGCGGAATGATCAAATAAGGACTTTGCCGACAGAATTTCAAAATTTACAGGATGAACATGTATTTGTGAATCCTGTAAATTCTGTAATTCCGTAAATATTGCCTGTGATGCCCGGCGTAATTAAAGACCTTCTATAAACGGCGGTTCGCCCTGTATTTCCGAAATCAGGTGCAGAACCTTCTCTACCTCTGCCGGCGAACCGTAAACTGCAAAAGATTTGGCGCCTTCGCTACCAGCAATGCCTCCCGAAGCATAAGGAATAACATGTACATCCCCGAAAATTTTTATAGCTTCTATCTCCGTGAAAATTTCAGCGTTTTTATGAACAATAACTCTTGGGACGAATCCCTTGCCTTTCATGTCTCCGGATAATATTTTTTCGTAATCATATAAATTGCCGTATACTTCCTTTTCCAGCCCGATGGGGACGATGAGGTGCGCCGGGCCTTCCGCCGTATAAGGCTGTATACGGCCGACCGTTCCCCCGTCCGCCGATCCGATTGTTACCGCTACCTGTTTCTTTTCATAATTGAGCAGGTTCCCGCCTTTAAAGACGATATCATCTTTTTTAAGCGCAGCAAGCGCTTCCCGAAAAGGCATATCGACCCGTTTGCCGTCAATGATAACTATTTCCGGCACTCTTTCTCCTTCCGTTGTGATCTCCTTCCCGCTTGGCGTGATTCTTCCGGTAACAAAATTTCCGTGGGGAGCGTTTAGTCCCGTCAATTCTTCCGCAATATACGTATTCGTAGAGCCTCTCGTAATGATAATCATTCCGGAAGCTAATTTCCGTTGCACAAGCGGATGTTTGGTTATCCCCCTGGCGATAAGTCTTTTACTTTCAGCGACTGTCAGGCTGATACAGGATACCGTATCATCCCTGTTTCGTTTGATTTCGGACGGGATATTCTGTTCGTTTTCCATAAAGTCTTTATATGTTTCTTTGTTGTCCATCTTACATGAAGTAGAAATAATTACCGATGCAATAAATGATATAAACTGTTTCATTTTTGAAATTTATTAAACAGGATTTACTCAAACTCCGGTTTTGTGGATTATTTTATCTCCCATGTCTCTCCACTCATAAGCAGTTCGTGTAACGTACTCTCCGGCTTTCCGGCTTTTACTTCTTCTATTTGCTGATGAACCGAACGGTCATAAGCAGGGGCTTCTACATCACGAATGATTCCCATGGCGACAGGCAGATCGCCGTGCATCATGGCAAGCATGTTGTGGAGAATACTGTCTTTCTCGTGAGCGTCATGCACGAGGATATCGTCC
>JAISYY010000175.1 GCA_031269635.1 Tannerella sp.
CTGAGGTTGACGGGATGCATCTGGAATAAATCGCGCAGATTTTCCCCGGCAACGGGAAAGTTCATAAACCACGGCTGCCCATACAGCCACAAGAGGATAAATCCGCCGGAAAAAGCGACGAACACGCCCGAAAAGTGAATCAGCGAAGCCGTTACGGTCTTGAACTGGAAATAAAGAATCAGCAATATCAATATCAGGCACAACGGGATGACGAGCATCAGCCGTTTTGCCGCACGCTCCTGCTGTTCATAGTTGCCGGCAAACCGGTACGACACTCCGTCGGGCAGGTTGAGCGTGCCGGATTGAATTTTCGCTTTCAGTATCCTGTCCGCTTCGTGTACGACATCTACTTCGGCGCGGCCTTCCGCTTTGTCGAATATGACATAACCGGTGAGGAACGTGTTTTCACTCTGAATCATCTGCGCACCTTTGGAATATTCAATGTCCGCCACTTCGCCAAGCGGTATCTGGACGCCCGTTGCGGCAGGAATGATAAGTTTCGAGAGCGCTTCGGGATTATCGCGCAACTCCCGCGGATAACGGAGGCGCACGGGAAAACGCTCCCGCCCCTCAATGGTAGAAGTCAGCGTCATGCCGCCAACCGCCGATCCGATCACTTCCTGCAGGCCGGCAACGGTAATCCCGTATCGCGCCATATTGTGGCGGTTCAGCTTAATCTCAATATAGGGCGCCCCGGCAGCACGGTCGTAAAACACGGTGGAAGGCAGCACAGACGGCACTTCTTTTAATGCCGCTTCAAGCGCTTTCCCGCCCTGCTCGATGCTTTCCGGATCAGGCCCCGACACCTTCAAGCCCATTGGCGCACGCATCCCGGTCGAAAGCATCACCAGACGCGCCTCTATCGGTTGCAGTTTAGGCGCCGAAGTAAGCCCCGCGATATGCGAAACATTCACGATCTCCTGCCAGATATCGTCCGTATTTTTAATTTCCGGCCGCCATTGGCGGAAATAATCACCCCGTCTGTCGGGGACAAGGCTGTCGGCCGGAACCGCCCTGTATCCATTGTCCGGATGATAAACGGAGCCGTCCGTCAGTATAAATTCGCCTTTCCCGTTCACCCGGAACCGTTGCCGGCGCCCGTTTTTATCAAGGATATACTCCGGGCGATAGTTGATTGTGTTCTCAAACATTTGCGACGGCGCCGGGTCGAGGGCCGAATTAACGCGCCCCCATTTCCCTACCGTAAGTTCTACTTCGGGGATTGCGCTTATCCGTTTATCCAGTATTTCGATATAACGCAGGTTCTGTTCAATCCCGGTATGCGGCATACTTGTCGGCATCAACAGGAAAGAGCCTTCGTTCAGGCTTGGCATAAACTCCTGCCCCATATCGCGCCAGATAAAAATCCCGGCGACCAGTACGCAGGCAGGAATGAACATAAACTTCCAACGATTGTCCAGGCACCACCTCAAAATCCGTTCATAAAACACGACCAGCGACCACAAAATACCCAGTATAACGCCAATGGCAAGCACGACGAACAGGAAATTCATAGCCATACCCGCTTCCGTACCTGCGGGCAACCATTCGGAGGTCAGGTAATAAACCGTTACCAGCAGGGCAATGCCTATATTCAGGAACGTATGTATTCCCGGCTTTTTCCGGAAACGCCCGGCAAGATTGTTCATCCCGAAAAGCGTCAGCCCCAGTGCAGGGATGACACTGGTAAGAATGAACAGGACAATGCCGCCCGCAACCAGAATCCAATTGCATGCAGCGCGTATTTTCCGGGAACCGGTATGGATGGAAAAAACATAATAAGCCATGGTGGGCAGTATGGCAAAACCAAGTATAAAGGCTGAAACAAGCGCGAACGTTTTCGTCCAGGCGAGCGGGCCGAACAGTTTTCCTTCCTGCGCCTGCATGGCGAATACGGGCAGGAAACCGATTACGGTTGTTGACATCCCGGTGGTCAATGCTCCGGCAACCTCTCCCACACTTTGCCCGATGACATTTGCCAACGCCTTGCCTTTCGGTTTTTCGGGGAACAGGTTCATGTTACGGATGACGTTTTCCACAATAACCACGCCGATATCGACCATTATGCCGATGGCAATAGCGATACCGGACAGGGCAACGATATTGGCATTCACCCCGGTATAACGCATCATAATGAAAGCGGCCAGCACGGCTACCGGCAGAATACTCGAAATAATGACGGAGGCACGCAGGTTTAGCACCAAAACAATAACAACAATAATGCAAATCAGGATTTCGTGCGTCAAAGCCGTTTCGAGCGTTCCGACCGTTTCGCGGATCAGCCCCGTACGGTCGTAAAAAGGGACGACGCTCACTTTCGATACCGTCCCGTCGGCAAGTGTTTTCCGGGGCAGTCCGGCATCCATTTCGGCAATCTTCGCCTTCACGTTGTCAATCACCTGTAACGGATTCGAGCCATAGCGGGCCACGACAACGCCGCCAACGGCTTCCACTCCTTCCTTGTCCAGTCCCCCGCGCCGCGTAGCAGGCCCGATATTGACAAAAGCCACATCTTTGATGCGCACGGGAACGCCGTCATTTACCGCCACGACCGATTCTTCCAGATCGGACACACTCCGGATATACCCCAAGCCCCGCACGAGGTATTCCACCCTGTTCATCTCAACGGTCTCCGCGCCAATATCCAGGTTGCTTTTCTGTATGGCCGCCATCACGTCCATAATAGAAACGCCGAAAGCCCTCATCGCACCGGGATTGATTTCTACCTGATATTCTTTCACAAAACCGCCGGCGGAGGCGACTTCCGAAACGCCTTCCGCCGCCGACAGGGAATATTTCACATAAAAATCCTGTATGGTACGCAACTCATCGGGGTCCCATCCTCCGGCAGGTTTGCCGGTTTCCGGGTCGCGTCCTTCGAGTGTGTACCAGAATATCTGTCCGAGCGCCGTAGCGTCGGGGCCTAACGACGGCTGTACGCCCTCCGGTAACATCCCCGCCGGAAGCGAGTTCAATTTTTCAAGGATACGGGAACGGCTCCAGTAAAATTCCACCTCATCGTCGAAAATAACATAGATAAACGACATGCCGAACATCGAAGTGCTGCGTATCGTTTTCACACCCGAAATGCCAAGCAGCGAAGCCGTAAGCGGATAAGTTATCTGTTCCTGAATATCTTTCGGCGAACGCCCCATCCATTCGGTAGCAACGATTTGCTGGTTGTCGCCGATATCGGGAATCGCATCGACCGGTACGGGATCGGCCGGCAGGAGGCCGCCATGCCAGTCGAAGGGAGCAACCGAAATGCCCCACAGGATGATCGCAATGCACAGTAACATCGTTACCAGCCTGTTGTTAAGAAAATAAGCTATTATTTTAGTAAACATGTTTGAATTCGAATTTATAGTTTATTGAATATGATACTCGCCCGCATGAATTTCATGCGGCTACAAACGCTCACGACCGGCAACACATATTGTCACCGGAGACTATAAATTCAAATCCTGAGGATACAGATTTGCGTCAAAAGGTTTTTACCGGATACGGGAACAGCTCCGGGAGGGAAAATGATCCGGTAATATATTCCGTCTAATTGCAACGCCTGCGTTTGTACAAATACAAACGGCGTCATCACAATACTCGGTTTGAACACGGTTACAGCGGACGGCGCCTGATAATCATCCGTCGCCACGGTCCATACTTTGTCCGAACAGCAGGAGACGTCACCGTCCGGCAAGTATCCGGGTGTATCATACGTCCGTCCGTCCTGTTCGTTCATCTCATTTCCGCAACAACACATGCCGGTCGCCTTGCCGTACATGCGAACCGAAGCCGTATGTCCGCCACAATAATGAACGGCAAGCGAGACGTGAAACGCCATCAGGAAAACCGTCAAAAGCATGAAATATGTTACGATTTTTTT
>JAISYY010000222.1 GCA_031269635.1 Tannerella sp.
ATTCCCTACGAATGGGTCTGGGAAATCAAATACGTTAAAAAAGAAGAAGCGACCGAAAGCGTATTGAAGAAAAAACGCGAGCAGTCGCGCGTTCAACTGGCAAAATACCGCGATTCCCATTTATTTGCCGGTCGTACCGATGTCCGGTATCTTTCGTTGATATTCATCGGCAAGGACAGGTATGAAATGGAAGAGGTTGCGTCTCATATTTAAAATAGCTGTCTTTACCAATGATGAGGCGCACATTCCGCCACCGGCGAAGGCGGCAGTCTGAAGAAATCCGATCTTTTTTCCTTAACTTGATGACATTGGGCAGAGCCTTCGCCGAGCAAGGCAAGGGTCGGTTTCCCTGAAAACCTCCTGTGCCACGTTAAAAGATATGTATTTTTTCATTTTCCTTTTGTCTATTTAAAATAAACCACTACTTTTATGGGCTGAAAAATAGTTATTATAAATAAATAAATTCACAAAGACATGGAAGACAAGAAATTACGCATGGGTATTGTCGGTGGAGGCTTAGACGGTTTCATCGGATCAGTCCATATACGCGCCGCTCTGATGGAGAGCGAAATAGAATTAGTTTGCGGATGCTTTAGTGTCAATCCGGAAATATCATTAAAATCGGGACGTTACTATCATGTGCCCGATAATCGCATCTATGAAACTTATCATGAGATGTTCGAGAAAGAAGCCCTGTTGCCGGAGGATGAACGTATGCAATTCGTAACGGTGGTGACTCCCAATCATCTGCATTATGAACCTGCATCTCTGGCATTAGATCACGGTTACGACGTCGTCATAGATAAACCGATGACGTTCTCGCTCGAAGAAGCGAAATCGCTGCAGGAAAAAATGGAAAAAAACGGACGAATACTTGCATTGACACATGTTTACACAGGATATCCGGCCGTTAAGGAAGCCAAAGCGCGGATAGCTCGCGGCGATTTGGGGAACATCCGCCGCGTATTTGTGGAATATACGCAGGGATGGTTATCGCAACGCATCGAACTGCTGGGCGGCAACAATGCCGGATGGCGCACCGACCCCAAACTTTCGGGTAAAGGCGGATGCGTTGGCGACATCGGTACGCACGCATGGCATTTAAGTGAATATATAACCGGACTGAAAGTTACGGAGTTATGTGCGGAACTGAAGGCGTTTGCTCCCGGAAGGCCCATCGACGACGACGCGGCGGCGTTCCTGCATTTCGAGAACGGAGTCACCGGCATACTGCAAGCTACACAAATAGCCACAGGAGAAGAAAATAACCTCCGCATACGCATTTACGGAGATAAAGGCGGACTTGAATGGCGCCAGATGGAACCGAACACGCTATACGCCAGATGGCAGAACAGGCCGGAGGAAAAAATCCGGATCGGTAACGGGTTCGATTACCTGAGCGACCTTGCAAAATGGAACATACGTATTCCGGGAGGACATCCCGAAGGTTTTATAGAAGCGTTTGCCAACATATACAGGAACTTCGCGTTAACGGTTAAAGCGCGGATTGCAGACACTACGCCTTCGGAAGAATGTCTTGATTTTCCGAGTGTTTATGACGGTGTGCGAGGGCTGCAATTTATCGAAACGATGATTGCAGCGGGCTATGATAATGACAAAAAGTGGGTGAAATGGATAGAATAAGAAGAAACGAATATAAGAAAAAAGGAAATAAAAAATGGATTTTCATCGCCGGAATAATATTAGGCTTCGCCATATTTGTTTCGGCTTATCAGGTGTCCGTGTACTATTCGAGTGACGAATCGTGCATGATTTGCCATGTTCATCCGCATGTGACGGACAGTTGGAAACAATCGGTACATGTAAACAATGGAAGCGGCGTTACGACACACTGCGTTGATTGCCACCTGCCGCCTAAACACCAGACGTGGAACCACTATTCCGCAAAGGTGCGGTTAGGCGTCAAAGATGTATGGGGTTACCTGACGAAAGACAGTGCGGACTTCAACTGGGATATGAAATCGGAACTGGAACATGCCGTCAGGTATATCCCTAACGAATCATGTAAGGAATGTCATACGAACCTTTTTCCGGCCGGTATCACAGATGACGGCATAACCGCCCACCTCTATTATGAGGAAAATGAGAAAAAACTTGATTTACAGTGCATAAGCTGTCACTTGGATGTGGGACACCATAACCCTGATTACAAACACGGAAAGCTGGTCGGAATACCGAAATCCGAAAGCGGCACGGCTTCCGGCCCGGCATTTGAATCGGCAACTGTTGTTACCTCTTTTACAAACTACACCGAACAGATACCCGGCACAACCGTATCGTTCAATATGATCGCCATTCGGGGCGGTTCGTTCAGCATGGGAAGCAATAAACAAGAAGCGTTCCATAAGGACGACGAATGGCCTGTACGCAACGTAACCGTAAGTCCGTTTTTCATGGCGGAAGTAGAAGTTACGTGGGATCAATACTGGGCATTCTATGCAAATACGACGAGTGAAGGGCGTACACCTCCCGAAACGATATATGCCAATAACAGCCGTCCGGATGTCGACGCCGTATCCGGCCCTACTCCGCCGTTCGGATTTCCCGACCAAGGCTGGGGTAGCGGTTTGCGTCCGGCTATCACCATGACGCATTATGCGGCGGAAACATTCTGTCAATGGCTGTCGCTCAAGACCGGCAAGAAATACCGGCTACCGACCGAAGCGGAATGGGAATACGCCGCACGCGGAGGAACGGAAACGCCTTATTTCTTTGAAGGAAAACCGAAAGATTATTCCGACAAAGGTTTCTGGCGTAAGTTTACCGATGCAAAGACGGACGTCATAAGCGATTATATTGTATATAGCAAAAACAGTAACAACCGTTCGCAGGAACCGGATAAAGTCAAATCCAACCCGTTCGGACTTAAAAATATGCTTGGTAACGTAATGGAATACTGCGCAGATAAATATGCCGCAGATGCATACGGCAAAACGGACGTAAACGTAACCGACCCGATAGTGACCGAAGGGGAAGAATGGGTTGTACGCGGAGGATTGTATAATTCCGACGCCTCGGATTTGCGTTGTGCCGCACGTTCGCAGACATATCACGACGAATGGCTTAAGACCGATCCGCAGCAACCGAAAAGTATCTGGTGGTATTCCGACATACGGGGGATAGGTTTTCGTATTGTCTGCGAACCGGATTCATCTATAATAAATTGATATAATAACATAATACACATTACATTTTAAAATATTAAACATCATGGAAAAAAACAGTATTAACAGGAGAACATTTTTAAAAAGTTCGGCGCTTGCCGGTGCAGCAGGAATGGTTGGAACCGGAAGTGTATTAACATCATGTAAAGGAGGAAGCGACAAGGCTCCGGCCAATGTGCCTCTTAAAGAACCGGGAACATATTATGTGCCTGATTTGGTAGATTTTGCAACAGACGGTAAAGCGCTGAAAGCCGGCGTTATCGGTTGCGGCGGACGCGGTTCCGGCGCAGCGTTCAACTTTTTGGCTGCCGCCAACGGTCTTACGATTACGGCTCTGGGCGACACCTTCAAGGACCGGGTAGACGACTTGGCCGGCAAGTTGAAAAAAGAAAAGAACATTGACATTCCGGAAAACAGGCGTTTCACGGGATTAGATGCCTACAAGCAGGTGATTGACAGTGGTGTGGATGTCGTGCTCGTAGCAACGCCACCCAATTTCCGTCCGATTCATTTCCAGTATGCGACCGAAAAAGGAAAACATTCTTTCCTTGAAAAGCCGCTTTGCGTAGACCCCGTAGGTTATCGTCTCCTTGTAGCTACCGCCAAGCAGGCGGCTGCGAAGAACCTGTGCGTCGTAACCGGTACGCAGCG
>JAISYY010000246.1 GCA_031269635.1 Tannerella sp.
ACAGGCGTGCATCAACTAATAACGCCATTCATCCGTCCATTCGATAACCGGTTGATCGCCTTCGAAGCGGAGAGGGAGCCAGATGTAACGTCCGTCTATCGCATTTTTAGGCGTCCAGCGGTCGCCCATGTAGATGAAACGGTCTGTTGTTCCGGGAACAGTCCAGCGCACAATCCTGGCTAACGGCACGACGCAGATACCCTTGCCGACGGGTATTTACATCGTCACGCTCAACGGCGGTACGGGATACAAAGTGATAATTGAATAGGAAAGGAACTATTTGCTGCGACTAAAAGCGCTGATGCCCGTCATCTTTGCAGGAACCGGAATATTTTGCGTAGGTAAGCCGGATGATGTTCAATATCGTTTCTTTGCTTTTCTCTAAAGATTTTACGGGAAGATATTCGTAGCGTCCATGAAAATTTACGCCTCCGGTAAAGATGTTCGGGCAAGGAAGCCCCATGAACGAAAGCCGCGCCCCGTCGGTACCTCCCCGGATAGGTTTGATGGCCGGCTTAACGCCGCATGACTCCATGGCTTCAAATGCAATATCAATAATTTCCATGTGGGATTCGATTTTTTCGCGCATGTTATAGTATTGATCTTTTATATCTGCCGTTATATCTGCGTTCATGTTTTCCCTCATATCCTGCGCTATTTTTTTGAGGAGCGATTTTTTTGCTTCAAACAGTTTGCGGTCATGATCGCGTATGATATACGTCAAAACGGCTTCTTCCACTGTTCCGCCTAACGAGGCAAGATGATAGAATCCTTCGTATTTTTCCGTCTTTTCGGGACATTCGTTTTCCGGCAGGCGGTTGTGGAAATAAACGGCTAATTGCAGGGCGTTGTGCATTTTATTTTTTGCATATCCCGGATGAATGTTGCGTCCTTTGATTATGATTAAGGCCGAAGCGGCATTGAAATTTTCATACTCAAGTTCGCCGATAGCGCCGCCGTCAACCGTATAAGCCCATTTGCATCCGAACTTTTCCACATCGAATTTGTCGGCCCCACACCCTATTTCTTCGTCGGGTGTAAATGCTATGCGTACCTTGCCATGTTTTATTTCGGGATGATCCGGCAGATGTTTCATCGCCGCGACGATGGCTGCAATACCCGCCTTATCGTCTGCGCCAAGTAACGTTGTCCCGTCCGTCACAATCAAATCCTGACCGGTATAGTCGTTCATTTCGGGAAACACAGCGGGCGATAAAACAATATTTTGTTCCTTGTTAAGAATGATGTCGCCGCCCTGATAATTTACGATACGGGGTTTCACGTTATGTCCCGACATGTCGGGGCTTGTGTCAAGGTGAGCGATAAAGCCCGTTACAGGCACGTTTGCCGCATCGCCCGTATTTGCAGGCAAAGTCGCCATGACATATCCGTTCTCATCAAGCGAGACGTCGCTCATGCCGATTTCAAGCAGTTGTTTTACCAGTTCTTTTGCAAACACGGTCTGTCCTTCCGTACTCGGCATGGATGTTGCGGTGTCATTGGACTGTGTGTCAAACGTCACGTATTTTAAAAAAAGATCAATGGGGTTCATAAGTTTAATTGTAAGTTATAAGTCGATTTATATCATCCCTTCCGGGTATTGCATGGCGACGCAGTGAAGCGAGCCGTGTTGTTTTATCAGTGTACGGCAGTCTATGCCGATAATTTCCCTGCCGGGGAAAGCTTTTTGCAGCGCTTCTTTAGCTGTTGCATCCTTGTCGCTTTTGTAAAAGGGGAGCAGTACGGCTCCGTTCAGGATAAGGAAATTGGCATAAGTGGCAGGCAGCCGTTCGCCATTCCGGATGATTTTGTCGGCCATTGGCAGCGGTATTAGCCGGTACGGTTTGCCGGTTGTTGTGCGGAAAGCCTTTAGCTCGTTTTCCATTGCCTGCAACTCGGTGAAATGTTCGTCGGTTTCGTCGGTGCATTGCACGTATGCGATTGTCTGTTCGTCGCAGAAACGCGCCAGCGTGTCGATATGACTGTCCGTGTCGTCTCCCGCGAGGTAGCCGTTTTCAAGCCAGAGAATCCGGTTCAGGCCGAAGAACTCTTTCAGGTGATATTCTAACTGTTTTTTGTTGAGGTATTCGTTACGGTTTACTGAAGCGAGGCACTCGACGGTTGTCAGTAAAGTTCCCTTTCCGTCCGTTTCGATGCTTCCCCCTTCGAGTACGAACGGTTGCATGTTGACGACATCGGCATCCTTACTGAAAACGCCGGATTTGAAAAGCGTCCGTGTGATGAGGTTGTCGTAGTTGGCGGCATACTTCATGCCCCAGCCATTGAATACAAAATCATAGACGGTTGGTTTTCCGTTCGTAAAAACGGAGATGCCGCCGTGGTCACGCGCCCATGTATCGTTGGTTTGCATTTCGCAGAACAAGATATTGTCATACCGGACGTCGCCCAGTTGGCGGCGAACTTCCGCCTCGCCGGCACAGACAATCAGCAGTTTTTCCCGCTTCACGATCTCCCGCGCGATTGCAGCGAAACATTCCGTGACCTCGTCGAGGACAGGCGCCCAGTCGGACTGTTCGTGCGGCCATGTCAACTGAACGGCGCTTTGGGGATACCATTCGGCGGGGAAAATAATATTTTCTTCCATAGATATTCAATTATCAACGGGACAAAAATACAAAAAAATATATCTATGGCAATTAAAAAAATCACTGACGTTTTGAAAAGTAATGCAGCTTAAAATGTAGTGATTAAAAAAGTATGCTGTTGTAAATATTTGGAAACCAGGATCATTTATTGTCGACGTCCGCCGGGAGGTTGTCGACGATGTCTCGTAGATTGCCGACCGCAAGTTATTTATCACAGATTTTCATGTATAGTTCCCTCCCTAAATATTATGCTGTTGAGTAGCTATTAATTCGCTGATATACAGTTGTCTATCGAAATCGTTTCAATAAATTCATCAATTTATTAGGGTCTGAAAGATATATTCCTAAATTTTAGGGGCCGTATTTCTACATGAAAATCTGTGTTTATTGCTGACGGCGATCCGGCGGTTGAAGTAGCCGTTCGCCCAATGTTTGTCCTCCATGTTCGGTACGTAGTGTTATGTTTATTGTGATTTGTCGTTCCGTCATTGCGACAATTTGAAATACTGTTTTTCTTTCCCTACGCTTGAAAATATCGGTATTTTCATGTAATTTTGCGGTCAAAACGGATTGGATATGGAAAAGTTGACATTGATAAAGGTTGGAGGTAAAATTGTGGAAGAAGATATTACGCTTCACGGGTTGCTTCGCGATTTTTCGGAAATTGGCGGCGCGAAAGCACTTGTGCACGGGGGCGGAAGGCTGGCTACGAAACTGGCGGAACGGCTCGGTGTGGAAAGCAGGATGGTTGAGGGGCGGCGTATCACGGATGCGGAGACGTTGCGCATCGTTACAATGGTTTACGCCGGGCTTGTGAACAAAAATATCGTCGCCCGCCTGCAGGCGCTGAACGTTAATGCCGTTGGACTGACCGGCGCCGACATGAATATCATGCACTCGGACAAACGCCCGGCCGGAACGGTTGACTATGGTTTCGTGGGCGACGTAAAGGAAG
>JAISYY010000286.1 GCA_031269635.1 Tannerella sp.
AAAATGGCAACAGTTGTAATTATGCCCAAACAAGGTCAGTCTGTAGAAAGTTGCATACTGACGGAAATGAAAAAGAAGAAAGGAGACACCGTTGCAGCAGGCGACATCCTCTTTTCTTATGAGACCGACAAAGCCTCCTTTGAAGAAGAGGCGAAAGTCTCCGGGACAGTGCTCGAAGTGTTTTTCTCTGACGGGGACGAGATACCGGTTCTGACGAATGTAATGGTAATAGGCAATCCCGGCGAATCGACGGAAGAATTTCGCCCGGAAGGAGAAGGAAGCGTCACGCCGCCTAACGCAACTTTAAATATCCCGGCAAACGCCGCCCGGACAGAAACTGCGGCTGCAGGCATCCGGCAATCGCCGGACGCTTCCGCTAAAGCATCCGCCCCTGCCGCAAGTAGCCAAAACGCAGTCGGCGTATCGCCCGTATCGCCGCGAGCCAAAGCGTTAGCCGACAAAAACGTCATACAGGCGGAAACGCTTGTCGGAACAGGGCCTCACGGACGTGTAATAGAACGCGATGTGCAGGCCGCCATAGCCGTTGCTCCCAAAACGACGCCCCTGGCTAAAGCCGTCATAAAGGAAACGGGAGGCGCACTGCCGGAAACGGGTAGCGGACTGGCCGGTGCGGTTAAAGGTGCCGACGTTGGCGTTAAAAATCCTGTTTACGCATCGGACAGCGTAGTAAAACCGTTGACCAACATGCGTAAGATTATCGCTAAATCCATGCACGCTTCCCTGCAAAATTCGGCACAGCTGACCCACCATCTGGGAGCCGACGCGCGTAATATCATGGCCCTCCGCAAAAAAGCTAAAAAAGCGATGCAGGACGGATATCCGGCAGACGTCACGATAAACGATTTCGTTTGTTTCGCAGTCATCAAAGCGCTTAAGAAATTCCCGCAGGCGAACGCTCATTTCCTGGGCGACAGCGTGCGCCTGTTCTCGAAAGTGCACCTCGGGCTTGCCGTCGACACCGAACGCGGCCTAATGGTTCCTGCCGTAAGAAATGCCGATGATTTGTCCGTTCAGGGTCTTTCAAACCAGCTGAAAGAAGTTGCCGGCGCCTGTAAAAAAGGCAGCATTGCGCCCGACCTGCTTTCGCCCGAAGCGGCTTCGTTTACGGTATCGAATCTCGGAAACTACGGCGTGGAAATGTTTACCCCGGTGATCAACCTGCCCCAGGTAGCGATTCTGGGCGTAAACACGATTGTTCCCCGCCCGAAAGACTTTGGCGACGGCGTTTACGGTTTTGCACCCTACATGGGATTAAGCCTCACATACGACCACCGTGCGCTCGACGGCGGCGAAGCTACCCGGTTCCTGAAACAGATAGCCGTTGAGATCGAAAACCTCGAATTTAGTTTGTAAACATAAATAATATATACATAATATGATAGATTTAGCGATTATCGGCGGAGGACCCGGAGGATATGTTGCCGCAGAACGCGCCGGAGCAAAAGGACTTAACGTCGTACTTTTCGAAAAAAAGGAACTCGGCGGCGTTTGCCTCAACGAAGGATGCATACCCACGAAGACATTGCTCTACAGCGCCAAAGTGTACGATTACGCCCTGCATGGCGACAAGTACGGGATTAACATCCCGGAAGCGTCATTCGACTTCGGCAGGATTATGGCCCGTAAAGACAAGGTTGTAAAAAAACTGGTCGTGGGCGTAGGTTCAAAAATGAAGGCGCATCATGTCAATGTGGTAAAAGGTGAAGCTGTGATAAAAGGACGTTCGTCCGAAGGCATCGAAATAGCCTGCAACGGGGAATCTTTTTATGCAAAAAACCTGCTGCTCTGCACAGGCTCCGAAGCGTTCGTCCCTCCTATTCCCGGCGCGCGGGAAGCAGGCGACATCATCGTAACAAATCGTGAGATACTGTCGTTGAAAGAACAGCCCAAGTCGCTCGTTATCATTGGCGGAGGCGTTATCGGGATGGAATTTGCCAGTTTCTTCAACAGTCTCGGAACCGAAGTAACGGTCGTGGAGATGTTGCCGGAAATTCTTGGTGGTCTTGACGGTGAGATAAGCAAAATGCTTCGCGATATCTATGCAAAGAAAGGTATAAAATTTCACTTGTCGTGTAAAGTCGCGGAGATAAAAGGAAACGAAGTCATATACGTCCGTCAGGACGGCGTTCAGGCATCCGCCACAGGCGAAAAAATATTGATGAGCGTCGGGCGTCGCGCCGTGACAAAAGGTATCGGACTGGAAAACCTTGGCGTGGAACTGGAACGCAACGCCGTCAAAGTCGACGGCAAGATGCGTACGAACGTGCCGAACGTGTATGCCGCCGGTGATGTGACGGGATTTTCCATGCTCGCTCACACGGCCAGCCGCGAAGGCGAAGTGGTTGTGAACAACCTTACCGGCCGCCCCGATGCGATGCGCTATAACGCTATTCCGGGTATTGTATATACGAATCCCGAAGTAGCCGGCGTAGGTTTGACGGAAGAACAGGCTCAAAAAGAAGGCGTCGAATATAAGATCGCCAAACTGCCGATGGCTTATGCCGGACGTTTCGTTGCCGAAAACGAAGGCGGCAGCGGAATATGCAAAGTGCTGGCCGGGGCTAAATACGGAGAAGTGCTCGGCGTCCATATACTCGGCAACCCGTGCAGTGAAATGATTTACGGCGCATGTATGGCGATCGAACAGGAAATGACGCTCAAAGAAATGGAAGAAGTGGTATTTCCCCATCCTACCGTTTCCGAAATATTTAAAGAGACTGTATTTTCATTTTGAAAAAAACAATTAACTTAATTACCAAATAAAATGCCAAAAGTAGAATTTATCGACCCACAGAAAGTCAGGAAATCCGGCGAAATAACATTCGCCCATATTCCTGTAAACCAATACAAAAAAACAGTCCGTGAAGAACTGGAAAGTAAGAACTTCACGGTAAACGACCTGAAACGTATTTACTTCGATATGGCGGTAATACGTGAGTTTGAAACGATGCTCCAACTTGTGAAAACGACCGGAGCTTACCAGGGTGTTGAATACAACAACCCCGGCCCCGCCCACTTATCGGCCGGACAGGAAGCCGCAGCCGTAGGTATGGCGTATACGCTCAATACCGACGACTTTATTTTCGGCTCGCACCGCAGCCACGGCGAGATTATCGCAAAAGGTTTGCGCTCTATTCAAACGATGCCTGAAACGGAACTGAAGAAGATCATGGAGGAGTTCTGGGACGGGGCAACGCTGAATGTAGCCCGGAAAGCGTATAAAGGCGACGACATAAAAGAGTTGGCGATATGCTTCCTTCTTTACGGAGCGCTGGCGGAAATCTTTGCCCGTACAACCGGTTTCAACAAAGGTCTCGGAGGCAGCATGCACACGTTCTTCACGCCGTTCGGTATCTATCCGAACAATGCAATCGTCGGAGGCAGCGCAACCATCGCCGTCGGTGCGGCTTTATATAAAAAAGTAAACCGCAAGAAAGGCATCGTCGTAGCCAATATAGGCGACGGATCCATGGCGCGTGGCCCCGTCTGGGAAGCCTTGTCTTTCGCCTCCATGGACCAGTTTAAACAGTTGTGGGAAGGCGACATGAAAGGCGGACTGCCCGTGCTCATCAATATTATGAACAATCAATACGGCATGGGCGGACAGACTGCCGGCGAGACGATGGGATACGACATCGCAGCGCGTATCGGCGCCGGCGTGAATCCCGAACAGATGCATGCCGAACGTGTAGATGGCTATAACCCGCTGGCCGTAATCGACGCTTATCGCCGAAAAAAAGCCCTGTTGGAGAAAAAAGAAGGCCCCGTCCTCCTCGACATTCTCACTTACCGTTACAGCGGCCACTCTCCTTCGGATTCATCCTCATACCGCACGAAAGAAGAAATCGAAGCATGGGAAAAGGTTGACTGCATAAAGAGTTACGGTAAAGAAATTGTAAATGCGGGAGCAGCGACACAGGAAGAACTCGACGGCATGGAGAAAGAAATCAGGGAAATCATGCTTGAGATATTCAAACTGGCTATCGACCCGGAACTTTCCCCGGGTATGGATTTAAGGAAACATCCGAACCTGCTGGAAGAAATGATGTTCTCGAACCGGTCGGTCGATGCGCTGTCGGACGCCGAACCGGACGTAAATCATCCGGCGAAGGACAACCCGCGCGTAAAACAAATAGCCGGCAAAGAGCGTTTTGCTTTCGACGAAAACGGCAAACCGTACTCTAAAATGAAACAGTACCAGCTGCGCGACGGCCTCTTTGAAGCTATCACAGACCGTTTCTACAAAGATGCGTCACTCGTTGCCTACGGAGAGGAAAACCGTGACTGGGGAGGCGCTTTTGCCGTTTACCGCGGCCTGACGGAAGCGCTGCCTTATCATCGCCTGTTCAACGCTCCTATCGCCGAAGCAGCTATTGTCGGGACGGCTATCGGTTACGCCATGTGCGGCGGGCGTGTCATACCGGAAATCATGTACTGCGACTTCCTCGGATGCTGTGGCGACGAAGTGTTCAACCAACTTCCTAAATGGCAGGCAATGAGCGGAAACCTGCTTAAAATGCCGGTTGTCGTCCGCGTATCCGTCGGCTCAAAATACGGCGCCCAGCACTCCCAGGACTGGACTTCGCTTGCCGCACACATACCGGGACTGAAAGTTTGCTTCCCCGCAACCCCATACGACGCCAAAGGTCTTATGAATAGTGCATTGCAGGGGACAGACCCCGTCATATTCTTTGAAAGCCAGCGTATCTACGACATCGGCGAACAGTTTCATAAAGGCGGCGTGCCGGAAGGTTACTACGAAATACCGTTCGGCGAACCGGATGTCAAGCGCGAAGGAAAAGACATCACTTTTCTGACGATAGGCGCAACCCTCTACACCGCCTTGAAAGCGGCCGGCAAACTGGAAAAAGAACACGGGATGAGCGTAGAAATAATAGATGCCCGTTCGCTTGTTCCTTTCAACTATGAGAAAGTACTTGCTTCGGTCAAAAAAACGGGACGTATCGTAATAGCAAGCGACGCTACCGCACGCGGTTCTTTCCTGAACGACCTGGCGCGCAACATAACCGAACTCGCCTTCGACGACCTCGACGCACCTCCCGTCGTCGTCGGCTCGCGCAACTGGATAACGCCCGCATACGAGCTTGAATACGCGTTCTTCCCGCAGGTAGAAAGCTTCCTCGACGCCGTACACGAGAAAATTGTCCCGCTGAAAGGATACATCCCCACCTACAATTTCACCGACGCAGAACAGATACGCCGGCAAAAACTTGGAGTGTAATGGGAACATACGGTAAAATACCAAATGTCAATGCACATTTGCACACACCTTACTCTTTCAGTGCGTTTGAGAACCTGACCGACGCACTCGAAAGGGCGGCGGACGAGAATGTCAAGGTAGTAGGAATAAACGACTTTTATTCTACGGATGGCTATGAAGAATGGGATAAAGAGGCGCGAAAGCGTCATCTTTACCCGTTATTCAATATTGAATTTATAAGCCTTCAGAAAGAAGACCGGGACAGCGGCATACGCGTGAACGACCCGAACAATCCCGGACGGACGTACATAAGCGGAAAGGGATTAAGCTGTCCCCCGTCGCTGAATGAGCCTTATGCATCGCAATTAGCCGGAGTACGCGCGGAATCTAACGCGCAGGTTAAAGAAATGTGCGACCGGGTAAACCTCCTCCTGAACGCTTATGATGCCGGATTTAGCGTCGATTTTGAAAACATTGAAAGTTTTATGGCCAAAGGGCTTGTCCGCGAACGTCATTTAGCTAAAGCGTTACGCATGTACGCCTGTATCCATTTTAAAAACGAACCGAACGACATAAAATGTTTTCTGGAAAAAATCTTCGACGGCAAAACGCTGAAATCGGATATATTCGACTATGCCGGAGTAGAAAATGAGATACGCGGCAACCTGCTGAAAGCCGGAGGCGCCGCATTCGTTCCCGAAGACCCGAAAGCGTTCCTTCCGCTCGGAGACGTTCGCAACATCATCATTGCGGCAGGCGGCATCCCCACCTATCCTTTCCTCGGCGACGATGCAAAAGGCGGTTTCACCGATTTTGAACAGGACGTCGTAAAAGCGGCGGAGACATTAAAGCAGCGGGGAATCTATGCCGCAGAGTTTATCACGACAAGAAACAGCATCGAAGTCCTTGAACAATACGCCGGTTACCTTCACGACAACGGCTTCGTTGTAACCTTCGGAACGGAACATAATACGCCGGTGATGGAACCCATATTGCTGCATGCACGCAACAACACGCCCCTCACCGAACGGTTAAAACAGATAAACTACGACGGAGCCTGCGTCATTGCCGCTCATCAGGAACTTGTCCGTAACGAAAAAAACGGATATATTGACGCACACGGCAATGCCGACATTGACAACCGGCACATATATATTAAAATGGGAGACGAACTGATACAAAATGTAATCTAAATATAAACTTTTCAACCTGTGATGAACGCAAATATTAAACAACTGATTGAAATATCCCGCAAATACGGAAGCGACAGCCGCTATGTGATTGCCGGAGGGGGTAATACATCTTATAAAGACAGCGAAAAACTGTGGGTTAAGGCCAGCGGACATGCGCTTGCCACGATTACGGAAGACGGTTTTGCCGTTCTTGACCGCCGGAAACTGAACATCATTTCCGAACGCCGGTACAGCAACGATGCTGCCGAACGTGAAGAAGAAGTGAAAAACGACCTTGCCGCCGCATGTATCACGAAAGACCGCCGGCCGTCTGTCGAGACGTCCATGCACAATGCGATTGATTACGCTTTCATTGTGCACCTTCATCCGACAGCGGTCAACGGCCTTATGTGCAGCAACCGCGCGGAAGAGGAGACGAAAAACCTTTTCGGGGACGATGCCGTATATATCCCCTACACCGACCCGGGCTACGTCCTGTTTAAAGAAGTGGAAAAGCGTATTAACGACTATAAAAAGGTAAACGGGAAACATCCGGCTATCGTTCTGCTGCAAAATCACGGAATATTCGCAGGCGCTGACACGACGGAAGAAATAGACGCCCTGTACCGGAACCTGATCGGCCGGATAGCAGAACATGCCGCCATCGAACAAACCGCCGGAAACGAACCGGTTTGCGATTGCGTGCAGGACGTCATACCGGCCATACGTATGATGATAAGCCGTTACGGCGGACTTAAAACGTTAAAAATACGCAACAACAGCCGTATAAAGAATTTCGCCTCGTCCGAAACGGAATTTGTGAAAGTAGCGGCGCCGTTCACGCCCGATGCCATCGTTTACTGCAAATCGAAATACATCTATTTGCCATACCGGGACAAAGACGAACTCTTGAAAAAAGCGCAGGCGGAAATAGATGCATACGTAAAGACAAACGGATATACGCCCAAAGTGATTGTTATCGAAGGAATCGGGCTGATAGCCGCCGGCGACAACGCTGCCGGATGCGACATCATACTTGACGTATATGAGGATATGATGAAAATTGCGGAAATAGCGCAATCATTCGGCGGCGAACATCCCATGACGAAAGAACAGATTGATTTCATCGACAACTGGGAAGTTGAAAACTACCGCCGCAAAGTCAGCGCAGGAAATGCTTCGGGGCGCGTGGAAAACAAAACGATAATCGTCACGGGAGCCGCCCAGGGATTCGGGGAAGGTATAGCGGAATGTCTTATCCGCGAAGGCGCCAATATCGTAGTGGCCGACCTTAACGAAGCCGCCGGCAATGCCACGGCGGAAAGATTCCTCGGTTTATGCAAATCAAACCGTGCGGTCTTCGTCAAGACAAACGTTGCGGACACGGCAAGCCTCCGTAACCTTATACATGAAACGATATGCCATTTCGGCGGCCTGGATGTCTTTATCAGCAACGCCGGCGTCTTACGCGCCGGAGGACTGGAAGACATGACCCCCGAAAATTTTGAGTTCGTCACGAAAATAAACTATAACGCATATTTCTATTGTACGCAGGCAGCATCGCGCGTGATGAAACTGCAAAACAAATATGCGCCCGAATATTACGGCGACATCATCCAGATAAATTCAAAATCCGGCCTGCGCGGCTCAAAAGCCAATTTCGCATACGCCGGCGGCAAGTTCGGCGGCATCGGACTGACGCAGTCGTTCGCACTCGAATTAGCCCCGTTCCGCATAAAAGTAAACTCCGTATGTCCGGGTAATTTCTACGAAGGCCCCTTATGGTCCAACCCCGAAAACGGATTATTTAAACAATACCTGCAGGCAGGAAAAGTCCCCGGCGCCCAAACGATAGAAGACGTCCGCAAATATTACATGAGTCAGGTACCGATGAATAAAGGGACAAGCCCCGAAGACGTGACAAAAGCGGTGCTTTACCTCATCGACCAGACATGCGAAACCGGACAGGCGCTCCCTGTAACAGGCGGGCAGGTGATGCTCAATTAAGAATCAAAAATTAAGGATTATGTGAATTTTGAAAATTCTGTGATTCTGTAAATGTAAATTACAACTGTTAATTATTATGAAAACAAAAGCAGTACGTTTATACGGAAAAAACGACCTCCGTCTGGAGGAATTTGAATTGCCGGCTATCAAAGACAATGAGATACTGGCAAAAGTTGTGTGCGACAGCATTTGCATGTCGTCATACAAAGCGACGCACGAAGCGGATATACATAAACGTGTACCGCGCGATGTTGCGCAGAACCCGGTTATTATAGGCCATGAGTTCGCCGGCGAAATCGTCGAAACAGGCAGCAAATGGAAAGACAAATTCAAAGCAGGCGACAAATTCTCCATACAACCGGCGCTCAATGACGAAAACGGCCCGGTAGGCCCGCTAAGCGCACCCGGTTATTCGTATCATTACACAGGCGGAGACGCCACGTATGTAATCATACCCAACGAAGTGATGGAAAACGATTGCCTGTTGCATTATACGGGCAAAGGTTTCTACCCGGCATCCCTGTCCGAACCGTTATCGTGCGTAATCGGGGCGATGCATGCCAATTACCATACGGAACAGGGGTCGTACATACATCACATGGAAATAAAGGACGGCGGCAACATGGCGATCCTGGCCGGCGTAGGCCCCATGGGACTTGCGGCGATAAACTACGCCATACACCGTCCCGACAGAAAACCCCGGTTCCTGATCGTAACGGACATCGACCAGGCAAGGTTAGACCGCGCGGAATCATTATACAGCCCCGGAGAAGCGGCAAAAAACGGCATCGAACTCAAATACATCCATACGGGAAAAATGGAAAACCCGGTAGCCGGACTGAACGCCCTGACCGGCGGCAAAGGTTATGACGACGTATTCGTTTTCGCCCCCGTTGCGCCCATTATCGAACAGGCCGACGCGCTGCTCGCCGTGGATGGATGCCTGAACTTCTTCGCCGGCCCGGCTAAAACGGACTTCAAAGCGCCGTTTAATTTCTACAACGTACATTATGCAAGAACGCACATCGTCGGCACAAGCGGCGGAAACAACGACGACATGGTAGAAGCGCTCGAAATGATGAGCAACGGCCTCGACCCCGCCGGACTTGTCACGCACATAGGAGGCATAAACGCCGTCATCGACACCACCCTGAACCTGCCCAACATACCCGGCGGCAAAAAACTCATCTACACGCATATCGACATGCCGCTCACCGCCATCCCGGAGTTTGAAGCCAAAGGACAGACCAACCCCGTATATGCCGGACTGCACAAACGATGCGCCGCCAACAACGGCTTATGGAATGTCGAAGCGGAAGAATACCTGCTTGCTAACGCTGATAAGTTATAGGTTCGGAACTCCCGCATCATAAATTAAAACCGCAGCATGAAAATCAGCCACGGATGTACGAATAAAAGACCGGTTTATTCGTACATCCGTTTTCACCGGTCGATAGAAAACTCCCTGCACTGGATGCCTGATGTGGCCTTTGATGAAGATAACATCCGGAAAAGAAGTGTATTTGCCGCTCAAAATTATTCCATCCTCAACCGAATCGCTTTATACCTGCTTAAAAACGAGAAAACTACTAAAGTAGGGGGTAAGGGGAAAACGATTAAAAGCAGGATGGGATAACAGCTATCTCTGCAAACTTCTTAAAATTTAGATGCGTCCGCCCTGACGATGGATAAATGATATGCCGAAATCCTCATTTCGTTAAACTTTATTAAAACTTCCATTTGGCTAAATTTTTTCGTGTATTTTGTGGCGTTTATAAAAAAATATAATATATTTGCAGCACAATTCATAAAAAAATCTCATGATTAGCGTTCAAATAAAATATTCGTCCTGTTTTGAATTAATTAACACGTCCGTGTTGGTTAATTCCGAATTTTTATTAGAGAGAGAGAGAGAGAGAGAGAGAGAGAGAGCAGGCAGGTCTATACATTAATGTAAATCGCAGGTGTAATGCGCACACACGCACGCGCATAATCAAGTGTTTATTTTTAAATAAAAAAGAAATGCTGTCTTGTTTTAAGATGGCTTTTGGTGTTTTATGTCGAATCCCACAGTTTCGTCCGGAATTTATTTTATCCAAAATATGTGAGTCAATAAACCATATGTTTAACATTTTAATCTTATCAAATTATGCCTATCGTATTTAATAAAGTGGAGCGGGCGAATCCTC
>JAISYY010000202.1 GCA_031269635.1 Tannerella sp.
TTATTACGGAACGATGACCCCGCTTGCAAGTGTTGCATCCGTAAATACGCCCGATGCTAAAACCTTACTGATTACACCGTGGGAGAGGACGCTTATTAAGGATATTGAACGGGCTATCCTTAACTCCGATGTGGGTATAACGCCTGAAAATAATGGCGAAGTAATCCGCCTGGGCATACCTCCGTTGACGGAAGAACGCCGGCGCAATCTGGCTAAACAGGCCAAACAGGAGACTGAGAATGCGAAGATAAGCGTGCGCAATGCACGCAGGGATGTTATTGAAGCATTGAAAAAATCAGTGAAAGACGGCGTGCCCGAAGATGTAGAGAAAGATGCGGAAGAGAAAGTTCAGAAAATCCATGACAAGTTTATCAAGAAGATAGACGAACTGTATGCCGCCAAGGAAAAAGAAATCATGACGGTTTAATGTACGGTCTTGTCATAAGGAACACGGGTAGCTGGTATACGGTATATACGGACGGCGGGCGTACCGTAGAATGTAAAGTGAAAGGCTCTTTCCGGCTGAAAGGTATCAGGAGCACAAGTCCTGTTGTTATCGGGGATCGCGTGGAGATTGAAGAAAACAGCGAAGGCACGGCGCTCATTACCGGTATTGAGGCGCGGCGTAACTATATGATACGCCGTGCTTCCAATTTGTCCAAACAGTCGCATATACTTGCAGCCAACCTTGATCTTGCCATACTTGTCATTACCATAAACTATCCCGAGACAACGACGGTTTTTATTGATCGCTTCCTTGCTACGGCCGAGGCATACCGCATTCCGGTGCAACTTGTTTTTAATAAGATTGACCGCTATGATGAAGACGACCTGGAATATCTGGAAGGACTTATTCGCCTGTACGAGACGACCGGCTATCCCTGTTTGAAAATATGTGCCGTATCGGGCGCGAATGTTGACGAATTGAAGCAGATACTTACCGGCAAGGTCACGTTGTTGTCGGGACATTCCGGCGTTGGAAAAACAACGCTTGTCAACTGTCTTCTCCCGGACGCCAACCTCCGGACTGCCGGTATTTCCGAATATCATAAGAAAGGGGTGCACACGACTACTTTTTCGGAAATGATACCCCTTCCCAATGGCGGATACCTTATTGATACGCCGGGCATCAAAGGCTTTGGGACAATCGAAATGGAAGGCGCCGAAGTAGCGCATTATTTCCCGGAAATATTTAAATTTTCAGCCGGTTGCCGTTTTAACAACTGCACCCACCGCAACGAACCCGGTTGCTCTGTCAGGAACGCCGTGGAAGAACATTATATAAGCGAATCACGCTACAAAAGCTATCTTAACATACTTGAAGACAAAGACGGCAATAAATACCGCGAAGCGTATTAAACTTACTCCCCTATCCACGAAATCGTATACCGTGCATTTTCGCGCGGGGGCGCATCCTGTATTTCAAAATGCCCGGCAATGCCTGTTTCGCGGCAGGTTTCTCCGAAATGACACAGAGCGATGCCCGTGTCGATAGCCGAAAATCCATACGAAAATGTCCGGTAGAAATGCACGGTATTGCCGTCGAGCGTCACACGCCATGGCTGTGTGTTGTTGGCCGACGGCGCGATACGAACCATTTCCAGCGGCAGGGCATAAATGCCGGCTTCCGCTTCGGTCAGCGGCGTTGAGAAGTTTTTGTGAAAAAAGTTAGCTTCAAACGGTTTGCGCGTGCGGTGATTCTTTTCAGCGCCTACAATGTACGTTTCTATGAATCTTTTCCGGTCGCTCGCATAACCTGCCGGCGAAACGATTCTTAATTTCTCGTCCGGTTTCAGCGTCACTTGCCGTCCGAAGTCCTTCCGGCTGAACGAGCCTCCCAGCCAGCATGTCCCCAGTCCCAATCCCGTACAGTAAAGAATTGCCTGTTCGAACATGTAGGCGGCGCCTTCTTCGGCTAACGGCCCTTCTTCGTAGATAAGCGCAAGGTAATCCCTTGCTCCGGCTACCCAACCGTATGTGCCTAATTTCACGGGTTTCGCATTGCCGGCAACGAGCGCGCGGATCAGCCGGATGTGCGCCTTTACACCGAAAGGCGGCTGTAACCCGGCGATGTAATTTTGAATGAGTCCGGCATGTTCGTCACTCAGCGCTTCTCCGTTATAAGTACGGACAGAGCGGCGTTTGCGGATTGTTTCGATAATTGTCATAGTTGATATAATAAAATTTCAGATTACATCCTCAGTTTCATCCCGGCAAAAATCGTATCCGGCTTAAGGCTGAACACACTGTGCATCTCGCCGGACATGGACAGACCGCAGGAATCGCATATCCCGGCGATTTTACCGGGACACTCCGGCAGACGGTGACCGTCGGGGAGGATGAAATTACTTACCCAGCACTGTTTTTTGAATTTCAAATGTTTCATCAACTTCAATCCCGACACGGAGTTCATAACCGGAGATCCGGCTTTTTTCTTTTTTATGATAAGGTCGATTATTTCGGAACGTATCTTCCAGTCGAGCAGCAGATGTTCCGTACCGGGATACGGATTATGAAAATTCAGGGAGATGGACCGGATATCAGGATTGTTTTTGACAAATTCAATCGTCTCTTCTACGGAAGAATAGTTCCGGCTGTTAATGACCATGTTTACGCTGATACGCGGGTGATTCGCTTCTTTGATATGTTTGACAAGCCGCTCGAAAACACCCTTTCCACGTATATCGTCATGATATTGCCCCAGCCCGTCCAGGCTCACCCAGATAGAATCGGCTTCACTGTCGCCAAACGGCATGAAGGCATTGGTCGTTATCGTCGCAGAATAAAAGCCTGTTTCTTTGGCCAGGCGAACCAGGCTGTTCAGGTCTTTGTCGCCGTCGCGCCACAAGGTGGGTTCTCCTCCTTCAAAATCAACAAAACGCGAACCTTCTTTATATGAAAATTCCAGTTCTTCCTTAATTTGTTCATAACTTTTAATATTCGGATTTGTTGTACGATAGACCGAACAATGCTTGCAAGCCAGATTACATTTGTCCGATACAAACAATACCGTCTGCAAAGGACGTTTAATCCCCAAAAACTTAGCTTTGAAAAACCACCACGGCAGGTAAAAGAACGAGTTCATACAATTACGAATTACGGAATTACGAATTACGAATTAAAGGATATTAACCATTAACCATTAACCATTAACCATTAATCCATTAACCATTAAATCAAGCTTACAATCATTATTATTATACAAAAAAACGACAGCAGGTTACGGGCAAGCAGCCAGCGAATCATGAACCAGTCAACGCCAAATTCCCGTATCCGCGTCCAGTCGCCCATTGGTCCCATCCAGAAGCGCGGTGAAAAGCTGCGTTCCGGGTTACGTACAAATTCCGTCATCAGGCGATAGAGGCTGATTGCCATAGGCAGGGTCAAAAGGGACAATAAATAGTAGGGCGATAAATAGCCGCTTATAACTCCGCTTACAATGAGACCAAAAGCTGCGACAAGCAAAAGAAGCAGGCAGAATAACATTCGTCTTTTGTCCTTTAACAACACGGCAAAAGTCATTTTTCCGGCTTCCCTGTCCGGCTCGTAATCCATGATTGCGTGGGTATATACAATATTGGCCACCAACAAGCCGACGGGAATGGACACGAATAAAACCGACCGGTCAAAAGCGCCGCAGGCAGCGTAATAGACGCCTGTCATCAACATCGGCCCGAACATGATCCCGATCAGTATCTCGCCAAAACCGTGATATGACAACCGGAACGGCGCACCTGAATATGACAAGCCCAGCAATGCGGTGAGGACAGCGATTAACAAAATCGCCTGACCGCGATACAGATAAATAACAAATCCGGCGGAAAGGGCGATCGCGCCAAAAACAAAACAGGCAATAAGCAGGTGTTTCAAGGTTGCTGCGCCGGATGTAAGATACACACATTTCAAAATACGGGCACGCATGCCTTTATGTTGCATCTGGTCCCTGTAATCCTGCTTTTTGACTTTATAATCAAAATAATCATCAAAAAGATTCATCCCCAGATGTCCGGCAACTACGCCGAAAACGGCTAATAATCCCAACCAAACGGAAAAACCTTCTTTTTGCGAAGCCATACACAACGCCAGTACCGCAGGAAGTATACTTTGCGGCACCGCCGTAGTACGCGCATTTCTAAGCCAGAAGCGAACCGTGTTC
>JAISYY010000032.1 GCA_031269635.1 Tannerella sp.
TTTTGGACTATGAAAATGCAATGAATCCATACGAAGAACGTAAAAATGCTATCGAACGATGGCGTAATATTGCAAAATTCGACGTCGATGCTTCGGATGAAATCGTTGAACTTGGAAAAGAAATAATAAGTAAAGGCATTAAAAATAAAGACGCATTACATATTGCCTGTGCAATTAAAGCAAACTGTCATTATTTTTTAACTACGGATAAAAAAATATTACATACTGCTTTTAAAGAAATTACAGTTATCAATCCATTGGATTTTATTAAAATATTGGAGGTATAAAAAATGAAAACAGACACATTAATCAGGAACGATGGTATAGATGTTTTGCTGAATAATTTGGGTTTACTTGAAACAGAACGTTTTATTATGCTTATTCAGCGTGAGCCTTTTGATTATACAAAATGGCAGGAACATTTATTTGAAGGTATGAGTATTGAGGAAATCAGCGAGAAAGCCGCCGATTTTCGAAAAATAAAAAATAAGTAAATAATTCATGCGAAGATGAAGAAAAGTATTGAAGACAAAGGGAAAACGGCAACCCCCGCCCTGAAAAATGAGGTTGCAGGCAAGGCGCAGATACCGGAGGTTCGACGCAGAGAAGTAACAAACCGATTGAGATACATTTGCTTATTATTTTTATGCGCGTTGATTCTTCCTGCCCTCAAAGCTCAAAATGTTCCAGAGACAAAAAAAACTTATTGGAACGACAAAACCCTGTTGATTTCATACAGGATACCGCCGGCGCCTCCGGGATATAAACCGGTGTATATTGATTTGGACGCGGATGGCGACCCTGATGTATTGCGTACGATCACATCCGGCGGCATACCCGTACAATGGATCGATGACGATGACGACATGAATTACGAAGATACCGAAGGCGATACGGACAACGATTGTCTGATGATTGACCGGAACAGGGACGGCGTTTATGGCGGATACGATGACTTGATAATTGACTGGGTAGGAGAAGACGAAAACGGTAATCCCGCCATGCAAGTGGTGGTGGACAATGTGCCCGAATCAAAAAAAATGAGTGGCAGCAGCGGACATTACATGTGGGTGATTGATACGGACAGGGATAACATATTCAACTATATCGACTGGCACAAGTTCCAGTTGCGTTGCTGGATACATGACGGAACGTCCGGTTTTTACGAAGATTATCACGGAAAAAGTGCTTTCCTGAAAATACACGGAACGCCCGACCGGATGAACGATGTTCGCATGAACTGGGAAAATCCGTTCCTTTTCTACGACCCCGATAATGACGGCTTGACGGAAATGGCTATCCGTTTCTGCGATACGCCCGGCAGGAGAACTGAAAACGGACAGGTAAACGCACATCTGACGGGCAATATCGACTGGGTTTCCCTGTCGTTCGACATGGACAACGACAATGCACCCGGCAATGAATTTGACCTGGATATGACCATCCATTTCAAAGGCAAAGGATTCGGTTACACGGACCAGAAACACGTCAATAAAAATCTGAGGGGATTGCCCGAAGCCGATACATTCTTCCTCGATCCGCGCTGGCGACAGCTTCCCGAACTCCTTTATCCCGGTCATGATGCGGCCTGGAATCTTGTTTTCCAGCACGGAGAATGGGACAACGTATGGTTTGTCTATGATGAAGACGACGACTGCAACCGGTGGGAACGTGTGGAACTGTATCAGCCGCTGGAACCTTTCAAGGCGGGAGCAAGAAACGGGGGTGTTGATAACAACCCGCAAGCGGATCCCGCCGGTGACCGCGGAGAATGGGATGAAGATAACTCGGGTAAAGGGCAGTTGTACATCAGTCCTATGGATGGGAAAATACATCTTTACGGCGCCGAATGGGGGATATGGCGCATCGATCAGAATGCATATTATTATCAGGGTATGGGTAATCTGTATGACGGGTACGGTCCGGCACGCATGGAAAAGGAACCGGCCGTTTTTCCCACCGTCAAATATTCCGATACGGACGATAACGGCTTCTTCGATCTGATGGAGTTCGATTTGGACGGAGATACGCTGTTTGAACAGCGCATTTCGTTAAGGGAACTGGGTTTGGATGACCGTTGTCCTGTCATCCGAACTTCTTCCATGAAGTATGAAGATTTTGTTACGCTGCAATCCGGCGTTGCCGAAAATATGTGGAAAAACGCACAGGAAGCATTAAAGGTAGCCCGGGCAAAAAAAATAAATACTTCCTGGTATACACTGATGATGCATCCTCTCTCCGGGCGGCAAAAATATCACAGCGGTTTCTGGCTGCAATTCTATATCTACAACGACCTGAAAGATTTGGCTACCGGAAACGGCGACGAAAATTTGTCGAGACAGATTGACCGGGCTTGGTTGCAAGGGCGTTGGGAACTGTTGGAAGCCGGCAAGTGAAATATAATTTGGGCTACGTGCAGGTTTTCAAATCCCCTACACGTAGCCCTCATGTGGATGTCGTTCTTGTGCGGCGTGGCGCCTTTGCGATGAACGTTATTTGAAAAGCCGCTTTATCTCCCCTATCCAAAGAACTACCGACGTAGCTCCGATTATTATTCCCCAGTCGGAGTATTTGAGCGGGACTACGTTGAACATTTCCCGGCCTGCCGTAACGATGAACCATTGCCCGATCAGGATGACGACGGCTATGGAGAGGAAACCTTTGCTTTCGCGTAATGAGTAGAACGCCGACTTGCCCGACATGAATGCTTTTGCATTGAACATGTTCCAGAACTGAAGCATCACAAAGATGGTGAAGAACAGGGACAGTTCATACTCCGAAAGTCCATCTCCCGGGCCGAAATTGAAGAAGTTGCGTCCAAATTCCGTGAAACCGAATGTGCTTAACGATGTAATATCGGCGTGTTTGAAATACTGAATCAGGCCGAACAGCAGCACAACAAAAATAAACCCAACGCTCAAAATGCCTTTGGCCATCGAACGGTTGATGATATGTGCGGTCGTTTTGCGCGGTTTGTCATTCATTACTTTTTCATTAGGCGGTAAAGAGGCCAGCGCTAACGCGGCGAAAGTGTCCATGATCAGGTTGACCCATAACATTTGCGTGACGGTCAGCGGCGAATCCGTTCCGAGAAAAGCGCCAATCAGCACGATGATACAGGCGGCTACGTTGATGGTCATCTGGAACAGGATGAACCGTTGAATGTTCTGGTACAGCGAACGTCCCCACATGACCGCACGCGAAATGCTGCCGAACGAATTGTCCAGGATGGTAATATCGCTCGCTTCTTTGGCTACGGATGTACCGTCGCCCATCGACAAGCCTACCTGGGCGGCGTTCAAAGCCGGGGCGTCGTTGGTGCCGTCGCCGGTAACGGCTACCACCTGGTCTTCCTGCTGCAAGAGTTGTACCAGCCGCTGCTTGTCCATCGGGCGGGCGCGGGAGAGGATTTTCAGACCGTTTATCCGTTCCAGGAGTTCTTCGTCCGGCATCCCGGCAAATTCCGCTCCGGTAAGATGATGTTCGTCCGGCTCGTTTTCGTTCCATAACCCGATTTGACGGCCGATTTCCTTAGCCGTTCCGGGCGTATCGCCGGTGACGATTTTTATGTTGATACCGGCGTTGATACAGTTTCTGACGGCTTCGGGAACGTCTTCGCGTACCGGATCGGATATGGCGACAATCCCAAGGCACGTCAGGTTGAGGTTTTCCGCAAGTTTACCCTCCCGGATACATCCGACGCCGTTTTCGATGACCTGATACGCAAATCCCAGCGTACGCATGGCCTGATTCTGGTATTGCAGCAGTTGCGCATGAATTTCCGCTTCCGGTACGGGAATGTTTTTGCAGAACGACAGTACGATTTCGGGTGCGCCTTTTACGTACAGGATTTTTTTGCCGGACAGAGACGACTGTACGACCGTCGCCATGTACTTGCGTTCGGTAGAAAAAGTCAGCTGTTCGACGATTTCCACATTCTCCCGCAAGGGCAGGTAGTTAATGCCGTTCTCGTGCAACCAAAGCAATAAAGCGCCTTCGGTCGGATTGCCCAGTACTTTGATTTTGGATGCGTCGGAGAAATCCAGGTAAGCAGTGGAATTAACGGAAATACCTTCGGCGATCAGGCTTCCGGTTTCCGTACCGGTCGAAACGACATCATCATACCCGTAAAAATTCGTTTGATAAATTTTCATCTGGTTTTGCGTCAGCGTTCCCGTTTTATCGGTACAAATAACGGTTGTGGCGCCCATCGTTTCGCAGGCGTGCATCTTGCGAACCAGGTTGTTGGTCGAGAGCATCCGCTTCATGCTCAACGCCAGGCTGAGTGTGACGCTCATCGGCAGACCTTCCGGCACGGCAACGACAATCACCGTCACGGCAATCATAACCGTCTGCAGCACAAAACCGCCGAACCCAATCCAGTCCGTCACCTGCAAACCGCCCGCATCAACGAAATAGCTAATCAGGCGGCCGGCAATAATCAGGCCGGCAATGGCATAACTCGTTTTCGTAATCAAATCCGCCAGCCGGTCTAACTGCCTGTTCAACGGCGTTTCAACGCTATTGTCGATTTGTGCGCCTTCGTAAACTTTTCCGTATTCGGTGGCGTCGCCCACTTTAAAAATCCGCATGATACAATGCCCGTCGGCGACGGTCGTACCTTTCATTGCCTGATTCGACGGATAGGTGGCATCCTTGTTGAAGCTGGCCGGATTCGTCGTTTTCCGGGCGACAGGCTCGCCCGTAAGCGCCGATTCGTTGATTTGCAGCGAAACGGCCTCCAGCAGTTCGCCGTCGGCCGGGACTTCGTCGCCGGTTTCCAGGATAACGATGTCACCGACGACAATCTCCCGTTTGGGTATCTGGCTGATATTCCCGTTCCGGATCACCTTCACCAGCGTGTCGTCGTTCACTTTATTCAGGATTTCAAATTTTTTGTTTGCGCTCAGTTCAAACCAAAAACCGACTACGGTTGCCAGAAGTATGGCTATCAGGATACCTGCCGGTTCAAAAAAGACGCCGACGGCGCCATGTCCTGAAAAATATTCGTAACACGAAACGCCTACCGACAACGCCAGTGCGATCAACAGGATAACAATAATCGGGTCGGTAAACTTCTCGAAGAATTGCACCCAGAGGGATTCCTTTTCAGGTGGGGTTAACACATTTTCCCCATGAATTTTCCGGCTTTCGATGATTTGCTCATTGGAAAGACCTGTGTAATGATGTTTTTGTTCCATAAAATTTATTGTTTTGATAATTTCAATTGATATATTTGAATATTCATAATCATCCGTTTCGTACTAACTGTACAATAATCAATCTTCCGCCGTCTTCTTTGGACAGCAGGATTTGTTTTCCTTCCGAAAGCTCTACGGCCTGGCCTGCCGGGATTGTTTTACCTTCGGTTTTGTCTTCCAGCTCGTTCAGCCGCTGGTTGATCAACAGCCATTTGTTTTGGTGGAAGACAAAATAACCGGCCGGTTTTTTCTGCAGGTCCGTCAATCGCTCGTTGGCCGAAATATTCCGGTTTACGTGCCATTGATACAAATACTGATTGTGATAGACCATCAGGCGGTAATCGTCCGGCGTGAAAGAGCCTGCACGCCGGGAGGAATAGAGGTTCAGTACGGGCAAAACGCCTTTGTATTCCGTGCCGCAAAACGGACATTTGGGCTTCGTGGTATTGTCGAAAACGAACCATTTCCGGCTACATTGCGGATTTTGGCAGGGCTGCATCAGATCGACCGTTTTCAGGAGGGCGTCTTCCCATTCGTTGGCGGTCGGGCGCATGGACGGGTTATGCAAGCCTTCGGTAAAGGCTTTGTCGAACAGCTTTTTCAGGTAAGGGCCGCACACCGTATAAGGAATCCTGCCGGGGTCGCATTGCGGCAACTGACTGGGCTGCAAATCTTTTACTTTCACCCGGTTGGTCGCGTCGGTAGGATGTTCGATAAACAGCGCTTTGGAACCCATCGACAATTCTTCGTCTTTGGCCGAATCCAGATCCCAGACCTTACCGCCACGCAAAGGATGCCGGTACAGCAAATACATGTATATCATCACTGCCAGCGCGTGCTTGTCCGTAGCGATACTGGGCAGTTTGCGGGCCGGGTCGCCGACCTTCAGGTGTTTCGTGGAAATCACTTCCGGGGCAATGAAATCGGGCGTCCCCAGCACATCCGGCGGATATTTTCCGGGAACAACCAGACCGTCGATGTCGATGATAGCGGCTTTCCCCGAAGTCGGGTCAATTAATACATTTTTATACGATAAATCCGAATGAGCCAGTCCGGCGGCATGTAAACGCCTGACGGCGCGGCTAATGCGGATGCATATCTGGAAATACTTGAACCAGTCGCCTTTTTCTTCGGGAGCAAGGAATTTGTTCTGGTTCTTGGCCGAAGCATACCATTTTCCTTCTTTTTCTTTTCCCCGGATTCCAAGAAAATCGTTGTTAATGGAGCCTTTGGCAAAAAAGAATTGCTTTTGGTAAGTTGGACAGACCAGGCCTAATTTCCCGTTATATTCTACAATTTTAACCGGCCAGCAATACAAGTCCTGCCAATAGTCCCCGCCTTCGGCCTTGAATATTTTTTCGCGGTAAATGCCGGTGATATTCTGCAAGCGGTCTTTGGCGTTGAAATCCTGTTTGTCACGGAAAAAGGCCACTACATACGTTTTGTCGGGGCTGAAATAAACGTCTTTCATCCCGCCGGACCCGATGATCTCGTCCACAAATTCAACGCTTGAGCCGTCTGTCGCTTTTATCTTGATTGTGTTTGCCATAATTAAAAAAGTATTGCAATTGTTCTGTCATCGTGATTTCCTTTCGACCAAAAGTCCAGCCATTTAAGCAACTGCCCGGCCGTCTGTTCATTGTCGTCGGTAAATTCCACTTTCGCATGGTCTTCATTATTCCCGTTCAAATCGTCCCAAAGCGCGTGCCATTTTTCCACTTTATTCAGATTGGCGTCCGTTTCAAATTTCGGGTCGGTAACGCCGTCGGTCATAAGGATTAATGCCGTGAAATCGGGATAAATATCAAACCGCAGCCGGTTAAATATTTCCCGGCTGTTCTGTATGATTTCCGGCATGGTCAGGAAGCGTGTTTGTCCGGCAAATTCACCGCCGTCCGGCTCTCCCAAAACTTTCAGGAACGAAGTGTCTTTGTTGTATATCCCAATGCCGCCGTCGCCAATCCAAAAGGCGGCGACGAACCAGCCGAAGTCAAATTTCTTACAGACGGATAGCAGTAAGGTTGTGGCATAGTCTTTCACCGGCCGGCCGCATGAATTTGCTTCCTTTTCAATCGCTTTATACGCTTTAAATGCTGCATTACCGATGATGCCGTAAAGAATTTTCCCGACCCGGTTCCGGTTTTCCTGCGATTTCTCCTTTTCAAAAACGGTGATGGATTTCTCGAACTCGGCCATGCACGCCGTCAGTTGTTCCCCGCAGACTTCAATTACCGTCCGGCAGGCGATTTGCGAACCTTTACGCGAATATCCGGCCGACCCGGCTCCGTCGGCAACCACCATTGTGTACCATTCGGTTGCGTCGTCGAAATTCAAGGCAAAATCGTCGTCGCGTGGTTTTCCTTCGAGTGCATGTGAACGTCCGCGCTGGCTGGCCGCTACCATATCTTTTCTCGGTTCTTCCGTTTCCGAACCGGAGAATACCCGTTTCCTCGCTTCGACTTTTACAAACTGCATGTCTGCGTCCGGTTTATAATATTCGATGCTGTGCGGCGCAGGAATGTTTTTCCATAATGATTTGGGGTCAGGATTAATAATTAATGTAACGGTTCGCTCAAAAACGGGTTTGCCTTCCTGCCAGTCTTTCCGTTTGCAATGCATCACAATTTTATGGTCGCCGGCTTGAGCGGGTATCCCTTCGATTATTTTTCTTTCCGGGAAATATGCCAGGCCAATGGTGTCTAAGCCGTCGAACGAGACTTCGGCAATCTCCGGAATGTCCAATGCTTCAACGTCAAACCGGATTGAATAGGATTGATTAATCTTTCCGTTCGCGAAAGTAATATTTTTGTTTTTAATTTTAATCTCAAGCGCATCATTCCGCGCTTTTTCCGGGTCTCCCGGCATTTTTGCATCAAATATCCCTGCCATATCAGTTTGTATTGGGGTTGGTTGATTATTTTTCGGCGTTTCCTGTTCAACGGCCGCCTGTCCCGGGACGTCGTCCGTTTGTTTCGGGACGTCATCCGTTTGGAGATCCGGCGAATGTGACGGGGAACAGGTTTCCCATATCTTCTTCAGGGACGCTTTTATTTCCGCTTCGTTATTCTTGATAAAATCGTTTATTTGATTTTCGTCCTGAATAATCGTTTTCAAATATTCGCGGATTATTTCCATTGCCTGTCAGTCAAAAAATAAATGGGTAAGCGTCTCATTCCTTATTTTTGCAATTAAATAACGGTATGCACTTCCGGTGGCGGTGGAGGCAACAATAATTCATCAGCCGCCCCGATACTCCTGTTGCCGGCGCTTACGGAATCCGATACCCATTTGAAAAACTGACGGAAAGTTGCGCCGTCGGTAGTTTCCAGGTTTACTATTTTACCGGTAAATTGTTTGACATTCTCGACATTGGTTTTGCTTCCTGCGAGGCATACCACAATGCCGCCGAAGTTTTTGCGTTTTACTTCAGGCGCCGTTTCCCGGAATTTAAGGGCATCGTTCGCCCTTCCGTCGCACATGATAAACAGCAGAGGCATCCAGTCGCCCTTGCGTTCGGGAGTACTCAACATGACTTCGGCATCCACCTTTTTGCATACAAATTCCAGCGCTTCGCCCAGATGCGTTCCTGCTGCAACGGGCTGCGAGATCGGGGGAATCTGCATGTTTTCCAATTCCGTAAGCGGTAAAATCTGCTCCGGATGCCGGTTAAATGTAATCACACTCATGTACACCGATTCCAGTGCGAAAGGGTCTTGCCGCAGACTGGCTACCATTGTTTCCAAACCCGTTTTAATGGATTCTATCGGTTCACCCCGCATCGCACCGGAAGTCTGTATTAAAATATAAACCGGTAAGCGTCTCATTTTATTATTCTTCTATACATCCCGCTTATACGACAACGTTCACTTCCGGCGGCGGTGGCGGCAGTTCGCTTAACCCGCCCATTTCCGCTCCTGCGGCGTCGACTTTCTGGCTTCCGGTGCTGACCGAGGCGGAAACCCATTTGAAGAAGGCCTTAATCGTCGCGCTGTCGGCCGTATCCAACTGGACAACAATTTCCGTAATTTGCTTCAGTACATTGGTATCGGCGCCCTGTCCGGCTGCGCAGGCGACGACGATGCCCGTTTTCCGTTTCTTAAATTCGGCCAAGCCTTTTTGCCAGCTGTCGGTAGGGCCTCCGTCGGTCATCAGAAACACCAACGGTTTCCAGTCGCCTTTTACTTCCGCTGTCGTTTTCGTTATTTCACTGTCTATTTTACCGGACAGAAGCGTCAGCGCCTCTCCCAGCGAAGTAGTTCCCGTCGCCTGAATATCGGGCATTTGAAACATCGACAATTCGGTTAACGGGACAACCTGCCGCGCCGAACTGTCGAAGGTAATCACGCTTAAATAAGCTGTTTCCAAGGCATAAGGGTCTTGCCTCAACGTCGAAACAAGCACTTGCACGCCATTTTTCACCGCTTCGATGGGTTCGCCGGTCATCGAACCGGAAGTATCTAACAATAAATATACGGGTAATCGTCTCATGAGGGTAAATTTTATACGTAAGACTTAACAATCCGGTCAATCGTATGGGCGAGCGAAGCGTCGTCGGTTGCGTCGCCGATGGCATTGAATTTCCATGCGCCTTCTTTTTTATAGAGCTTGCCCATAATCATGGCGCGTTTACTGGAATACTGCTGTTCGGCCGAAACATTGTATGAAGCAAAAACTTCGTATACACGGGTCGGCGTTCCTTCGTACATGCGGATTTTTGCGTAAGGAATCATCGAAAAATCTTCCTTGCCTACATTGTTCAGGAAAAAGAATATTTGAGCGACATTGCTGCTCAGTTTGCCCAGATCGACCGAGATGATTTCGTTGTCAAGACCGTCGTCACCGTCCTTGTCGCCGGCCAAGTCGTCGCCCGAATGTCTCAAGGCGCCATCGTTGGTGACAAGTTTCCCTTTGGGCAAACCCAGTCTTTGCAAAAAATCTTCCCTGTACAGAGGAGAATAAATATGGTCGCAGATCTTTTTATTTTCATCAATCAAAATGCAACTCAAATCCAAGTCCACATCCGTCGTCTTTTTTCCAAATCCCAAAAAACCTCCGGACACCTCAATCGCTCCCCAGTTGACACCCACGCAGAAGTTCGTTAACTTTGCGCCCGTACTTTTTTCAAGGTTAATACGCTGACCTTTCTGCAAATTAATAGCCATAAATGTAATTTTTTAATTGTATTTATTGACGAAGTAATTTAATCCCCCTTTGTAGCCAATGCCCATTGCTTCGAATTTCCATTCGCCGTTCCGTCTGTAGAGGCGCCCAAATTCTACGGCCGTTTCGATTGAGAAGTCTTCATCCAGTTCATATTTGGCGATTTCGACATTCGTTTGCGCATTGTAAATGCGGATAAACGAGTTGCGTACCTGCCCGAAGTTTTGCCTGCGGGCTTCATAGTCGTGAATCGTCACCGTGAAAATGATTTCCTGAATCTTCGGGTCCACGTTCGACAGGTCTATCGTAAGCGTTTCGTCATCGCCGGAACTGTTGCCTCCGGTCGTATCATCGCCGGAAGATTCTACCGCGCCGTCGGGCGATTTCGGATTATTATAAAACACGAAAAACTCATCCTGCGGTAACTTCCTGTTTGCCCCAAGCATAAACGCCGAAGCGTCCAGGTCAAAATCAAAGCCGGTACTTTCATTCGGGTCCCAGCCCAATCCGACTCCCACGTTGGAAAGCCCGATTTCTATTCGCTGTCCTTTTGTCAAATTAATTGCCATAGTAATATGTTATTGAA
>JAISYY010000387.1 GCA_031269635.1 Tannerella sp.
GGAGCATTTCTACAAGGACGGCCTCCGTTTTTATTCGGTAACATACAGCGGCAGCGACAGAAAAGCGGATTCATGTATGACTTGAAAAGAATATACGATGCAAACAGAAATCTCGTAAAAACAATAAAAGACATGCCGGGATTGTCCAGTAACTATCGGGCCGAACATTCTTACCTGATACGCAGACACGAATATTAGGCATTAACGGCGTCCGGCCACGCCGGATTTCAGGTATTTCACTATATTTTCCGTAATTTTGTCCCGTAATATAATTTTAAATGTAATGTACGATGTCATCATTATAGGCGCCGGTGCATCCGGGCTTATGGCAGCAATAGAGGCGGCAAAAAGAGGGCGCAGGACGCTAATCATCGACCATGCGAAAAGGGTGGGGAGAAAGTTGCTTGTATCGGGCGGCGGGAAGTGTAACGTTACGAACACACACATTTCCGCCTCCGACTATTTCGGTGCGGATAATTCTTTTTGCAGATATGCGCTTAAACAGTTCACAACCGACTCCATACTCCGCCTGTTGTATCAAGCCGGTATAGAAACCGAAGAACGGGATCACGGGCGTATTTTCTGTAAAAAAGGTGCGGACGAAATCGTTTCGTATCTGCTTCATGCGTCAGAGAGCGGCGGCGTTCATTTTTCGTTAAACACGGAAGTGCCGGAAGTGTCGCATACGACACATTTCCGGGTAAAATGCGAAAGTGGAGCGCTGTATGAATCGCAGCGCCTGCTCGTAGCGACAGGCGGACTTGCATGGCCGCAAATCGGTGCGACAAATTTCGGTTACAGGATAGCCCGGCAATTCGGCCATAAAGTCACGCCCCTGAAACCGGCCCTTACCGGCTTCATCCTTCCGCAAGATTCCCCGCTCCTGAACCAGCAAGGCATCAGCCTTGACGTACAGATTCAGATAAAAGGAAAAAGCGCCGTAATAGAAGAACCTTTACTGTTCACGCACAAAGGAATGAGCGGGCCTTCCGTATTGCAGGTTTCCTGTTTCTGGGAGAAAGGCGACACGGTCACGATTAATTTCCTGCCGTCGGAAGATGTAATTTCGCAAATGCACGAACCCGGCAACGGTAAACTCTTTGTCAAAAATCTATTCATGCATTATATACCCGAAAGGCTTGTCAGAGCAATAATCCCCGACCATTTATCCGGACGCAAAGTGGCCGAACTCGGCAAAAAAGACCGCAACGCCATCGCCGGATACATCCATTCATTCCCTGTCTGTCCCGATTCCGTCGAAGGTTTTTCAAAGGCGGAAGCCACACTCGGCGGCGTCTGCACCGGTGAAATCAATCCCGAAAGCATGGAAAGCCTGCTGTTAGAAGGACTTTTCTTCAGTGGCGAAGTAATTGACGTAACCGGCAGGTTAGGTGGCTATAATATCCACTGGGCATTCGCCTCCGGGCACATTGCCGGGCAACATCTTTGAGAACGCCGTCACTTTTTTGCGGTCGGTTTGTACGGTTTCAAATTCCGATGTGACGGCGCTGCTCCCCATGGGAACATTTTCATTACGGTATTCCATACCGCTATGCATCACGCTCCGCGCCGATGTATGAAACTCTTTTGCGCCCGTTTCCACTTCTATGCGGTCAATATTATCTTCGCGCACGCCACAGCCCGGCATTATGACAATACGCCTGCCTGCACGTTGCACAAGTTCTCTGATCAGCGGTATTCCACGTACCGCATCCGGTTGCTGTCCCGACGTAAGGATACGGTCGCATCCCAGTTCTATCAGTTGTTCAAGCGCGACAAAGGGATTGCGGCAGACATCAAAAGCGCGATGGCACGTCACCGACAAAGGTCTTGCGGCATCCATCAAACGGCGCATCAACGGCACGTCAATATCGCCCTGTTTCGTCAGGCATCCGAACACCACGCCATGAACCTCCAGCCGTTTTGCCATTTCAATATCATACAACATCGACTGCACCTCCGCCTGCATATAAAGAAAATCACCCCCGCGCGGACGTATAATCACGTTTATATCAATACCCAACGTCAGCGCCTGCGCCGTAAGTATCTCGCCATAACTCGGCGTAGTACCCCCTTCCGGTATTCCCGCACACAATTCAACCCTGCGTGCGCCACCGGCTTCCGCCTCGACGCAACTCTGCGCCGAATTTGCACATATTTCAATAATTCTTCCCATTCAAAATCCGTTATTTCCAGTTTCAAAATACGGCGGTTTTAAGTCCGTCGGCTTCCGGCTGCCCGAACTTTAGCCGAAGCATAACCCGCCCGCCTTTGCAGTCTGCTTTTAAAAGCCGCCTGCAAATATAGCGCATGTCAGGAACAATACAAAATCAGATACTGCGACAATCTGGAAAGAATATTACTGATGGTTTTTTTGCCGGTATCAAATTATTCCGTATTTTTACGGCCCGAAAATAGGAAATAATATAGGAATGAAATATGCGATCATTGCAGCAGGTGATGGTTCACGTCTTGTGAACGAAGGCGTTATCACGCCCAAGCCATTAGTCCGCCTTAACGGCGAACCGATGATAGACCGTCTTATCAGGATTTTCCTTGCGAACGAAGCGGAATCCATAAGCGTCATTGTAAACTCCGGGATGCAGGAGGTGTACGAACATCTCTGCCGGCTCCGCCTGCCCGTCCCGTTGCACATCATACGGGAAAGCACGCCAAGTTCGATGCACAGCCTGTATGAACTGTCGCCTACACTTGGTAACGGGCGGTTTTGCCTTACAACCGTAGATACGATATTCCGCGAAGACGAGTTCGCACAATATATCCGGGCTTTCAAACAGGCCGATACGGACGGGCTAATGGCTGTCACGGATTATGTTGACGACGAGAAGCCGCTTTATGTGGAAACAGACCGGCAACTGTCGGTACACGGTTTCCGTGATGATGACTATACCGGTTCGCACTACGTATCAGGGGGTATATATGGACTTAACGGCAAGTGTATCCCGGTACTGAAAGCCTGCGTAGAGGCCGGGATGTCAAGGCTGCGCAATTACCAGCGGCAGCTCATAAAAAACGGTTTAAAACTTAACGCTTGGCCGTTTTCAAAAATAATCGACCTTGACCGTCCGGATGATATCCGCAAAGCCGAACAGTTTCTTGAATCAATGACTGATGACAAATAAAAATTAAAAAGAAAAAATGACACGAAAAACTTTTACCGGCATCCGGCGCACGCCTGTTTTTTCGCCTAACCATGTAGGGAATGATTCCGCCATATTCACAGGTACGGCAGATTATCTTTGCGAAAAAGGGTACGAAGTGATTATTTATACGGAAGACTATTTCCTTACGGTGCGGGAAAACCCGGAACGCGTATTCACCATGCTGCGTGATCGGGACGCCATACGCCGCCTCCAACAATGGGAAAACGAAGGATGCCGGTCGGTCAATTCCGCATACGGGATAGAAAACTGCGGACGTGAACGCATGACAAGATTGCTGATTGAAAATAACATTCCATACCCTGACAGCATCGTTGTTAATACCGGCGACAATGTCGTCGCATTACTCAAAGAACGCAAATATACTTCGTGCTGGCTTAAACGCGGAGATTTCCATGCCATCCACCGTGAAGACGTCACATACGCGCGACATCCCGAAGAAGTACAGGAAATGTTAGCCGAATACGCATTGCGCGATATAAAACGGGTGGTCATAAACGAGCATATCGAGGGCGATCTGATAAAGTTCTACGGTATCGCCGGTTCTTCTTTTTTCTATTGGTTTTATCCTTTCGAAGACAGCCACAGTAAATTCGGATTTGAAAAGATAAACGGGAAAGCTCATGGCATCCCTTTCCGCGAAGACGAACTTCGTGACATTTGCCTGAAAGCGGCCGAAGTATTACAGTTAACCGTTTACGGCGGGGACTGTATCGTCTCGCCCGACGGCGCCATACGCATAATAGACTTCAACGACTGGCCGTCGTTCGCTCCATGCCGCAGGGAAGCGATACCGGCTATCGGTGACAGAATCGCGAAGGAACTGTCGGGGACTTAAGAATTATCGTTTAACGCTCAACTTTCAACTAACAATGAAACTCTCGACGCCGTCATTACAGGACACGCTTAAATCACAGGAAACGGAAGAATGGTTTGACCTCATTTTTTACCGTCCGGCAGGATATCGCTGGGCGCTGTTCTTCAAGAAAAGAAACGTCAGCCCGAACACGGTTACCATACTGTCCATCCTATTAGGCGCAGCATCGGGCGTTATGTTTTATTTTGCCGATCTGTGGCTGAATGTGATTGGAATGATCCTCCTGATATGGGCGAACACTTACGACAGCGCGGACGGGCAACTGGCACGCATGACGGGACGATACTCGCGCACAGGCCGCATACTCGACGGCGCCGCAGGCGATTTTTGGTTCGTATCCATCTATGCGGGAATATGTTTGCGGATCTTCCCTGCATGGGGTTTCTGGATCTGGTTACTGGCTGCCGTCACCGGATATTTCCACAGCAGACAGGCGGCTATGGCCGATTATTTACGCAATTTCCACTTGCTGTTTGTTAAGGGGAAAAAGGGAAGCGAATTTGATGATTACAGCATCCTCGCAGAACGCTTAAATTCGATTACATGGAAAAATAATTGTATCGAAAAATTCTACTTAACCTTTTATGCTTCATATACAAAAAGCCAGGAAGACCGGACGCCGGAACTGCAGAAGTTAAAGGCTGTTATGAAAGAACGATTCGGCGACAACGATATACCGGCCTGTTTCGGTGAAGAATTTCGCCTGCAGAGCCGGCCGATGATGAAATATACGAACATACTGTCGTTCAACACTCGTTCGTTCGCATTGTTCATATCCCTTTTTGCCGGCCTGCCCTGGATATATTTTATCTTTGAACTGACGGTTTTGAATATCTTGCTTATATACATGCTGCATAAATATGAAAACATCTGCAAAAGGTTTAATCTTCGACTACGGGGGGACGATTGACACAAACGGGGTACACTGGGGCGAAGTCATCCTGAAGGCTTACAGGCATTTTGACGTACCCGTAACGCGCGAAAAATTCCGTGAAGCGTACGTACAGGTCGAACGCACGCTGGGAAGCCGGGCTGTAATACGTCCGGCTCATACCTTCAGGGATGTACTGCACGTGAAACTAAAACTCCAGTTCGAAGCCCTGAACATAAATGATGCATCTTTGGCGGAAAAAATTGCGGATGCCTGCTATGCGGACGCCGGGCAGACGATATATATGGCCTCGAACGTATTAGACCGCCTGACAAAACGCTATCCGGCCGTTCTTGTGTCGAATTTCTACGGAAACCTGCGAACCGTACTGGACGAATTTCGTATCAGCCGTTACTTTAAACACGTGATCGAATCGGCCGAAACCGGGATACGGAAACCGGATCCGGCTATTTACTCGCTGGGAATAAAAGCCCTCGGCGTGCGTCCCGAAGAGGCAGTCGTTATCGGAGATTCTTACAAGAATGATATTTATCCCGCCTGCACACTCGGTTGTCCGTCAATATGGCTGAAAGGCAAAGGGTGGGACGACAAGTACGAAGCCACCGAACATCCCTGTATAATAAATGATTTTACGGAATTGCAGGAACTGTTGCTATAACGGCACGCTTTAAGAGATGAAGAATTATCCGTTTTTAATCGGTTTGCGTATTTTCTCACGCAGTTGAGCGATTTCCGGGTCGGAAATATAGTCATCATATTCGATCATCTTATCAATAATTCCATTTGGCGCAAGTTCGATGACGCGGTTTGCTACCGTCTGGATAAATTCGTGGTCGTGGCTTGCGAACAGCACATTCCCTTTGAAATTGACAAGCGTATTATTGAATGCCTGGATTGATTCCAGGTCCAGATGGTTTGTAGGCGTATCGAGAATGAGCGTGTTTGCGTCCCGGAGCATCATGCGCGAGATCATGCAGCGCATCTTCTCGCCTCCCGACAGCACGCTCACTTTCTTCAGGAGTTCTTCGCCGGAGAATAGCATACGTCCCAGAAATCCTTTGAGGAATACCTCGTTCGTGTCTTTCGCAAACTGGCTCAGCCATTCGATAAGATTATAATCGGAATTAAAATACTTCGCATTGTCGAGCGGCAGATATGCGGTTGTTATCGTTTGACCCCATTTGAAGGCGCCCGAATCGGCCTCTTCTTCACCGTTTATAATCCGGAAAAAAGCCGTCATCGCACGCGGATCGTGGCTGATGAAAACGATCTTGTCATCTTTCTCTACATTAAAATTCAGGTCTTTGAACAAAACTTCCCCGCCCACTGTCTTTGTCAGCCCGCTGACTTCGAGGATCTGGTTTCCCGGCTCGCGCGAGGGCGTGAAAATAATTCCCGGATAACGGCGCGACGAAGGCTCAATCTCCTCGATATTCAGTTTCTCGATCATCTTCTTGCGGCTGGTAGTCTGTTTCGATTTAGCCACATTCGCACTGAACCGGCGAATAAATTCTTCCAGTTCCTTCTTCTTCTCTTCGGCTTTTTTGTTTTGCTGCTGCTGCTGGCGAAGGGCCAACTGGCTCGATTCGTACCAGAAGGCATAGTTGCCGGCAAAAAGTTTCAGTTTCCCGAAATCAATATCCACGGTATGCGTACAGACAGAATCCAGGAAGTGGCGGTCGTGGCTTACGACAAGTACCGTCTGTTCAAAATTGGAAAGATAATTTTCCAGCCATGCAACCGTATCAAGGTCAAGGTCGTTCGTCGGCTCGTCAAGCAGCAGGTTGTCCGGTTTGCCGAACAGGGCGCGCGCAAGAAGCACGCGTACTTTCTGCTTGCCGCTAAGGTCTTTCATCGGCTTGCCGTGTAGTTCCTCTTTGATGCCAAGACCGCTCAGCAATGCCGCCGCATCGCTTTCGGCATTCCAACCCTCCATCTCTGCAAATTTTTCCTCCAGTTCCGAGGCGCGCAGGCCGTCCTCGTCCGTGAAATCCGCTTTGGCATAGATCACATTCTTTTCGCTCATCACCTCCCACAAGGTCGTATGCCCCATCAGCACCGTATCCAGTACCGTATATTCGTCGAAGGCAAAGTGATCCTGCGACAAGACCGAAAGGCGTTCGCCGGGGCCAAGCGAAACCGTTCCGCGCGTAGGCTCAAGGTCGCCGCTTATGGCACGCAGGAACGTGGATTTACCAGCGCCATTCGCACCAATAATCCCGTAACAGTTGCCCGGCACGAACTTGAGGCTTACATCCTGAAACAACGCACGCTTGCCAAACTGAATGTCTAATCCGCTAACTATAATCATACCATTTATTTTAATTCCGAAGTGCAAAGATAGTGCAAGCCGAAGGCAATACAAAATAAATTTATTTATTTTCACTGTTGAGGCACCGCCGGTCGGCCATTTTTGATTAAAAATATATATTCCGGCCGGATGCAATTGACTGCGTCGATTTTCAATTGGCTACGCCGAACTTCGTTTCAAATTGTCGCAAACTCAATCATAATATATCTTTCTCATATCCTGCCTGATTATTGTAATAAGTTGCTGATGAAGTTCGAATAAATCTTCTGCGACTCTGTAATTTCTAATTATTTGCACTTCGTCCGGCGATTTATCGCCGGGTAATTTCAATTTCCAGAGGATACGTTCGTA
>JAISYY010000241.1 GCA_031269635.1 Tannerella sp.
CGCCGGAAAGAGCTGGTCGGCGAAGGACACCGCCTGTTTGACGCCATGCGCAACAACCGGACGATCGAACGCAAGGGAAAATCGCACAATTCAGCCCTGCTGACCGACGAGACGCGCTCATTCAACCGGGATTTCTATAAAATCCTGATGCCCGTTCCCACCGGGGAAATGAATGTGAATCCCAACATGCAGCAAAATCCCGGCTACGGTAATTGATGATTCATCGGCGCAGGCGTATATCCGGCAACTCTTTCCGGATATACGCCGGTGCCTTCCGGACGTCCGGCAACATTTCGCATCCCTCAATGGAATCAGGATATTCCGCAGGTAAATGAGCAAAGCGCCGTTTCCGACAATGCCGGAACGTAACGAACTATCCGAACCGGTCAAATTCCCAACATGTTTTCTTGCACGGTTCGGGGTCGAGTCCGGCACCAATGGATTGTTGTATCCCGCTTAAAAAAAACAATACCTTCGTCATCGGAGACGAAGGTATTATGAGAGTAATTCCGTACTTCTGAATACGGTTTTAGTTATTACCGCCGCGCCGGCCGCCGTCGCGATTATGCGAATGGCCGCCACCGCCGCCGTTATTCTGACGCGGAGGGCGTTGCGGACGCTCCTGCTCCTTATGTCCTTCCGGCTTCGGCAACAATGCTCTACGCGACAATTTAAACTTACCTGTCTTCGGATCAACATCAACAAGTTTAACCGTCACGGGATCCCCCTCCCGGAGACCGGATTCTTCGACCGTATCCAAACGCCGCCAGTCTATTTCCGAAATATGGAGCAACCCATCTTTGCCGGGCATAAATTCCACAAACGCCCCGTAAGGCATCACCGAAGAAATCTTGCCTTCGTACACTTCGCCTACTTCCGGCACGGCGACAATGATCTTGATAGCCTTGATAGCCGCGTCGATACTGTCCTTATTCGATCCGGAAACTTCAATCACGCCCTTATTATCAATCTCCTCGATAGAAATCGTAGCGCCGGTTTTTTCCTGTATTCCCTGGATAATCTTTCCGCCCGGCCCGATGATAGCGCCTATAAATTCTTTACCTACGGTAAATGTCTCTATGCGTGGTGCGTGCGGTTTCAGTTCGGGACGCGGTTGAGGCATCGCTTCCGTGATTTTGCCAAGTATGTGCAAACGTCCTTCTTTTGCCTGCGCCAATGCGTTCTCAAGTATCTCGTATGACAGGCCGTCAACCTTGATGTCCATCTGTGTGGCCGTGATGCCGTCCTTCGTACCCGTAACCTTGAAATCCATATCTCCCAGGTGATCTTCATCACCAAGAATATCCGAGAGGATGGCATAATTTGTCCCTTTATTTTCGGAGATAAGCCCCATGGCGATTCCCGACACCGGCTTGCGGATCGGGATGCCGGCATCCATCAGCGCCAGCGTTCCGGCACAAACGGTAGCCATCGAAGACGACCCGTTTGATTCCAGGATATCCGATATGATACGCACGACATACGGATATTGTTCCGGCATCATTCGTTTCAGTGCGCGGTGCGCCAGGTTACCGTGACCGATCTCGCGGCGCCCTACTGCGCGTTGCGGCCTTGCTTCGCCCGTTGAAAACGGCGGGAAATTATAATGAAGGAGGAAACGCTCCTTACCGTGCGTCAACACATCGTCGATGATCTTTTCGTCGTTTTTCGTGCCGAGCGTAACGGTCGTCAATGACTGCGTTTCGCCCCGTGTAAATACGGCCGCCCCGTGAGGTCCGGGCAGATAATCCGTTTCGATCCATATCGGGCGGATCTCGGCGGTCTTGCGTCCGTCGAGGCGTTTGCCTTCATCCAGGATGGCACGGCGCATCGCTTCTTTCTCCACATCATGATAGTAGCGGTCGATAAGAGCGCTCTTTTCTCCCAGTTCCTCTTCCGAATAGTGCGCTTTGAACTCCTCTTTAATCGCCTCGAAAGCCTCGGTTCTTTCCTGTTTGCCGCTGCCCGATACGGCAACCGCATAAACCTTGTCATAACATGCTTCACGTACGGCTGCACGCAAATTTTCATCATTGTCTTCATGATTATATGCACGTTTCACCGTCTTGCCACATTCTTCGGCAAGCTCCAGTTGCACCCGGCAATGATCTTTAATCGCCTCATGAGCCACTTTGATCGCTTCGAGCATGTCCGATTCCTGCACCTCGCTCATTTCGCCTTCTACCATCATGATATTATCGGCCGTAGCGCCTACCATAATATCTATGTCGGCATTCTCCAGTTGCGAGAACGTAGGATTGATAACAAACCTGCCGCCCGTACGCGCGACGCGCACTTCCGAGATAGGCCCGTTAAACGGTATATCCGACACGGCCAGCGCAGCCGAGGCAGCCAATCCGGCCAGCGCATCCGGTATATCTTCCCTATCAGCCGAGAAAAGTATGATATTTACAAATACCTCTGCATGATAGTCGTCCGGAAAGAGCGGGCGTAAAACGCGGTCAACCAAACGCGACGTCAGCACCTCATAGTCGGAGGCTTTACCTTCCCTGCGGGTAAAACCGCCGGGAAAACGGCCGAACGCCGAAAATTTCTCTTTATAATCTACCTGAAGCGGCATAAAATCCGTACCCGGAGCCGCATCTTTCGCTCCGCAAACGGTCGCAAGCAACACCGTGTTTCCCATACGTACCGTCACAGCACCGTCGGCCTGTTTGGCCAACTTCCCGGTTTCGACAGTGATAGTCCTTCCATCACCCAAATCAATCGTCTTGTTAATTACATTCATCTTTTAATTTTTTTTACATCTTATATCGTTTACTTCTTATCCCGAACATCTTTTCAAACAAAGCATATACATCTTTAATTGATATTATTAAAATTCCGGCAAAGATAGTGAAAGCGCGGGAAAAGACAAAAATAATCCCCTTTTTATTTTTACTCCCCGAAATAAAACATTTTTTTTATTTCGCAAAATAATTGCAAACTATCAATTATTTATAGTATCTTTGCGGCCTTTTAAACATTGAAACGAGCCCCGTATAAGAAAAAAGGGGGTAAAATAATCTTTATGAATAAATTTGAAGAATTGGGCATCATGCCTGAAATTATCAGGGCTATCAGCGAGATGGGTTACGCTGCGCCCATGCCGGTACAGGAAGAAGTGATCCCCCTTATGCTGGGAAACAACAGGGATATAATCGCACTGGCGCAAACCGGAACCGGGAAAACGGCGGCGTACGGCCTGCCCGTATTACAAAAAACGAATGTCGAATTGCGCCGTCCGCAGACGCTTATTCTCTGCCCCACACGCGAATTGTGCCTGCAGATTGCGTCCGACCTGAACGATTATTCAAAATATATGGAACACATGTCCGTCCTTCCCGTTTACGGAGGATCAAGCATCGAAAGCCAGATTAAGACGCTCTCCAAAGGCGTACAGATAATCGTTGCCACGCCGGGACGCCTGCTTGACCTGATGAACAGGCGCGTTGCGGATCTCTCCTGCATCAAAAACGTCATACTCGACGAAGCGGACGAAATGTTGTCTATGGGATTTTCCGAGAGCATCGAAGAAATATTATCGAAAGTGCCTTCGGAACGTACCATGCTCCTTTTTTCCGCTACGATGCCGAAAGAAATTGCAAAGATAGCAGGGCGTTATATGCATTCGCCGCAAGAAATCGTTATTGGCGGGAAAAACAGGGGAAACGAGAACATCCGCCATATCTACTTCACGGTACATGCCAAAGACAAGTACCTGGCGCTTAAACGTATCGCCGATTATTACCCCAATATCTACGGCATCATTTTTTGCCGTACGCGGCGCGAAACGCAGGAAATAGCGGACAAACTCATACATGACGGCTATAACGCCGACGCCCTGCACGGCGAACTCACGCAGGCGGCACGCGACTATGTGATGCAGAAATTCCGCAACCGCAACCTGCAACTGCTCGTCGCCACGGACGTCGCAGCAAGGGGGCTGGACGTCGACGACCTGACGCACGTCGTCCATTTCGGCTTGCCCGACGAAACGGAAGCCTATACGCACCGGAGCGGACGTACCGCCCGCGCCGGCAAGACCGGCATCTCAATCGCGATCTGCCACATAAAGGAGAAAGGGAAATTACGCAAAATAATGGACGCCGCAAATTGCAAATTTGAAAAAGGCGTCATCCCCGACAGCAAAACAATATGCGAAAAACAACTTTTCAATTTCGCCGGCAAAATTGAAAAAGTGAAAGTAAACGAAGACGATATTGCCGCCTTAATGCCCTCCATATTTCGCAAACTGGAGTGGCTCGAAAAGGAAGATATCATAAAACGAATCATCTCCCTTGAATTTAACCGCCTTATTGATTACTACCACGACGCCGGCGAAATTGAAAATGTAGATGAGCCCGGGACCGGAAGAAAGCGCGAAGGAAAAGAAGGAAAACGAAGACTGTCGTCCGAACGCGCCGAAGACGGAATGAAAATTCTAAAGATAAACTTCGGCCTGAAAAACGCGCTCGTACCGTCACAACTGATAGAACTGCTGAATCGTTGCGTGAAGGGCAAAAAAGTAGATGTGGGACGCATCGAACTGCACGATGATTTCACGCTTTTTGAAGTCGACAAAGCCGAAGCGGGGCGTGTCATGGATGCGTTGAACAGTTTCGAGGCCGACGGCAAGGCAATCGTTGTAAAACCAGCTACCGAAAAAGGACGCCGCCCGGAGAAAAATTACATGGCATCCAACCTCCGCTCCGGGAAAAAAGAAGGCAATCATAATTACAGAAATCATTACGAAAAAAACAAAAAAAGAAAAAAACGCAATTAATTCGTCTTTTAGTTTGATATTTCGAAGTCTTTGTTTTACCTTTGCCACGTTTCAGGTATCTTTGAATAATGGACTGAATAACGGGCGTTGAATATTGGAAGTTGTTTTTTGATATAGTAACTGCGCTAATATTCAGTTGTTTCCACGTCCGGAACAGAGTAAAACAAACCCTTTCGCCGGAAACTGTAAGGGTATAAAATTTTATTTTATAGCGTATGAAACATTTTGCTATTTGTATTTTATTGACGCTCGGAGCTGCATATAACCTCCAGGCACAGGATAAGATCGTATTGCGTAACGGAAGGACGATTGAAGTACGTGTGCAAAGGAGCCTTGAAAATCGTGTGGAATACACGTATCTCGGGGAAACTTCGGTTTATGAAAGACCTAAAACAGCTATTTCCTATATACTTTACGAGGATGGCCGGAAAGAAATCTGTGATGATACGTTACGTGAAAGTGCACCGGATAACCGCAGTTCGTCTTCAAACCGTGCATCTTCTTCCTCCGGTCAGAGAGCTTCGGGCCGCCCGCCCGCTACCGGAAACAGTTTGCCGAACGAGGACGGAATATCCTGGCAGGACGTAAAAACAACGTTTGCCGAATCCGACGTTCGCGGCATGACCCGTCTGAACCGTATCTCGGCCATGTCAAGCGTAAGTTACAAAGATGCGATTCAGCAATTAAAGAAAAAAGCTGCGGCTATCGGGGGGACAATGATTCTCGTCATGGATGTGCCCGAAAACGGGGAGGGTGAAGATATAGAAGTGATCGGCATCGCTTATCGCGACGAAAACATGCAATATACTCCGGGAAGCGCGAGCAACCGAAGCAACGCCGCCCCGGTCGAATCATCGTCAAACGTCCGTCGTCGCCGTATCGCACAGCAAATGGAAAGCTATAATAACGAATCGGATCTGCAATACGAAGATAATACCGATAACACGTCACGCAACACACGCGCTGCTTCGCGCCAGACGCCTTCCACGTCACGGCAGACGTCCGGCGGCGGGAATACGCCCGATGCGGTTTACCTGACAAGCGGACGCGTCATCAAGGGAGTCATTGAAGAATTTGAACCGGATGATTTCGTAAGCATACGTACTCCGGCAGGTAAAGTGTACGAATATTCGATGGACGACGTCAAGCGGGTATCACGCGGCGCGGCGCCCCAATCATCGTCGCGCGGTTCGTCACGATATAAAGATGACGACCGGTATGGCGACAGGTCTTCTTCGGAAGACGGCTATAAAATAAGCGGATACAAAGGAATAGTTGATGCCGGTTATAATCTGGCCATAGGCGGAACGGGAGAACGGGGAGCTTTCGAGATAAATACAAGCCACGGATATCGGATAAACGAATACCTCTTTGTCGGGGCAGGTGTCGGATTGCACATCTATAATGCACGCGATATCAATCTGAAAGATACGGCGAGTTATCCTCAATATGTGGGAATCCAAACCAACGGCATCATCCGGCCGACAGATTCGGTGACTTATATGCATGCCGTCGATTCGTCCTACATGACGTTGCCGATATTTTTGGATATACGCGGATATTACCCGATTCCGAACAGCCCCATCACCCCGTTTGCGATGTTCCGTCTCGGTTATGCATTTAACCTCAGCGACGGATTCGGAGGAATGGGACTGTACATGAATCCTGCCGTCGGAATAAAATATCAGGTAGCTCCTAAAATAGGCATCAACTTCAGCATCGGATATGCATATCAGAACTATGGAGGCATACCGGCGAACGGAGGATATGGATATTATTACTACAAGGACCGGGCAGGCAAAGCCGGTAACGTCAAATACGAGGCCAAAGGAGCCGGGGGATTCAGCCTGAAACTGGGTGTTGAATTTTAACCCGGAAGGAATCGTCGGGAAAGAAGGAGGTATCGGCCGTTGAGTTACACCGTAACCCAACGGCCGATACTTCCTTTTTCTTCGCTAAACGCCACGCCGGCCTTCACTAATTGGTTGCCGTTCGCCGTAAACGGTATCAGGTAACCTTTCGTGTCAATCTGTTCCAGGGCTTTTTCGGCCGTGGCATTTTTCTCTACTTTAAATTCAACGACGAACACCGCGTCGGATTTCCGGTCTTCCGGACGGGATCTTTACCTCCGTTGAGGACATTGGGCGTGTACCTTCGCCGGGAACAAGGCCGGAAAGAGGCAAGATGTCATAAAAAACACTAATTATCGAGTAAAATCATTTAATCTTATATAATTAATGTAACTTCGACTTGCCGGATTCAATGCAATTTTACATCTTTGCCGACTATATAAATTATTTAAACATAAATTGTGCGTGTATGAATAAGAATGTGTGTGTTTTTATGTGCAGTGTGTATTTTGTTTTTAGCTGTTCCGATAGAATCGAAAATATATCGGTTGCGGAGGAAAACGGGGAGAAAGAAGGATCCCGGATAGAATTATTTATTCCCGGGGAAAAGGAGGTGCAGGTTTACAGTACGGCGACAGCAAGCGAGAACCGGATTGAAAAGTGTTTTGTTGTGACGTTTAGATCTGATGGCGTATCCTTTAAGCTTCAGGATTCGGTAATGGTGGATGTTTCCAGAATCGTAAAAAACGGCGAAGCTTCCGCTTTGTTGCCGCAACTACCCTTTAAGATAGAGAATGGCGATAAGGTATATGTTATGTGTAATACCGGACCGGATGCGATACCGAACGGTATAACGGAAAACAATATAAACGAAAAATTCAGGCCGGCGAAAAACTACTATTACGGAAACGAGGCATTGCCTATGTCCGGCGATACGACCTGGACGATGTCATCCAATGTGATTACGCTGACGCGCGCCGTGGCCAAAGTACAGGTTAAGCTGGGTGAAAATTTTAGCATGGAAGGGCCTTATCTCTACGAACCCGGGCCGCCCCCGGAAAATGGTTGGAGAGCGTCGCTTTTTCATATAGACAAATGTGGGTTTGTTATCAGCAATTATGGAGGCATAAGTGATATTCTGCAATCATCTTCGGCGCTGTCGCAAAACAGGGCCAAAGATGAAAATAATGTTGCTTATTCCCCGCTTTATTTTGCCGATACCTCTTATATCCGGCTCATGCAATATGCCCCGGCGGACAGTATGGCGATATATGTCAGCGAATACCCGAATAGCGTAACGGACTGCGAAGGTAACCCGATTGATGGGGGTGAGGACAAATTCAACAAAAAACGGTTTTTCCTGTATATGATAGAAGGCCTTTACCAGCATACCTTTGGTCAAGGTTCTGTCGCTGCTGCATGGCGTCTTGATTTTTATGATGCGGCAAATAAAAAATTTCTGGATATAAAACGCAATCATACCTATACGTTTACGATCAATAAGATACGAACCGGCGCCGGTTACCAACCCATGCCTTCCGCTGGCATTTCTATACGTCAATTATTTCGTCTTTTGCCTAACTATTTTCATGCGTGGCATCAACCGGGCAGTAATGTTGAATATACAATCAAAGTTGAGGAAGATTGGGCAAATAGAGTATATGCAAATGGCCAGTATGCACTACTCACAAGTACGGACTCACTGAATAATGAGAATATCCACCTTCCGTTTAAATTCAAATTTCAAGCATCGCCCGACGTTGACCTTACTAAAATACAACGCCGTTTATTTCTGCAACGTGACGATGGCAATCATGACATATCGATATTAAAATTTCCTGATGGCTCTACTGTGCCGATGTCACCTAATGGATATGAGTTTCCTTTAACGGGTACCATTACGTTTATGTTTGATACGACGAACCCGAATTTTAACCCGCAATATTATAGAGGTAACGGAGGAGGTCTAAATTTTTTTGTGGGAGATATTACTGTACATATACCGGTAACGTTAGCGCCTTGAACGTGATACCTTCCTGATGGATGACGGGAATCGGTAACATCTACGAAATATGCATGGATTCGGTTTCAGGATGTTTGGAACAAGGCAACAGATTTTTATTTATAATAAGTATGGAAAAAAAAAATTTACATTTGACCGCCGTCTATACGTATGTCATGATGATAATGACGTTATGCTGCGGAACTGTTTGGGGACAACAGGGGGTGTTATTGCCGCAATCAAAGGATGCGCCTCCGCTCACGCCGAGGCGTGTAGACTCTCCGTTGAGTCGGGACACGATTAAAGGAGCGGCTGATGTGGGCTACGTCTTTGGCGCCGGCGAATCTTCGGCTGTCAACGAAAAGGTAGTCTGGCCGGCATCAGGGAATACGTTGGCGCAGAACAGTATTTTGATAGGTAGCGATTATTCTGAAAATGCCGTTATCGGGATTTATGATAATGACGGCGAAGTTTCCGAGTTTTTGCTGGATGTCAGGTTTTATAAACTCGGTCAGGGGACGCTTACTGAAGAGCCTGATCCAATTGATCAACGTTCTATTCCTCCCGATGTTGGTATGTACCTTGATACTATTCGCTATGATATTGCTGCCGATCCATTGAACAGAGGTCAAACGTGGTCCAACATAGAAGGACATTATAGTAATTTTAACTCTACCAATAGTGAGATTGTTGCTACTGTAATTTATAAAGAAGATTCTGTACAGAAATACACTCTGCAGGGAGCGATCTTTTGGCCTTATAAACACCCGGATTCATTGAAATATTATGTGCCTATACACCTGTATCTTAATGGTTGGTTTCTTAAGACCATTGTCTTTTATGGCGTAGCGGCAGATACGCTTTATACTTCCACACGGGATAAGAATAATAAATACGATGACGGAAAGCCGTTACTTCACACGATAGGTGGGAAGTACAATGAAAATGGGGTTACATTAGACACCTATAAATCCGCCTTGAATGACATAAATTATCTTCGTCCTACAACCGTGTTACTGTTGGGGGAAAATAGATTAGATTCAATAACGGCAAGAGATATAGAATGGTATGCAGCCTGTATGAGAGGCGTTCCTGTTGCAACTGAAGAACTTGCATTAACATTAAATTATATGTTACCTAATTTTGAATACAGTGGCTGGGTCAGTTATAAAAAGCAAAACGTGAAATTTGACCTGGTGCCTGACGGTATTGTCCCTTCCGGACGTTATGTCGATGCGGCGGTGCGATTGCTGGATGGGGCTGATGTAAGCGTAAAGGGGAGTGCGAAGGATGCTACAAATACGCCCTATTCCTTGCATGATCCTTCCGATATAACCGATACACTTAGAACGGATGCCCTGCTTGTATTGCCCGGAAAAGCAAACAGTGCGGGAGAACGGTCGAATTTCCGTTTGAAGATAGGAGGAGATGCAAGTTTACTGCATACACAGGATAGTGGCGCTTATAATCCCGACGCATCGGGAGCCAACCCATTGGAAGACGGATACCTGTACAGTTATTCGGGAGCGCCCGGCGGCCCCGGAGCACCCTTCCCGATATCACAAACCCAGATTTATCTATCCGGCGGAACGAACCAATATAAAGAGGTTTCGGGTTTAAGGAATTACGATCATCCACGCGAACCAAGAACGCTTACCGACTTTACCACCGGCGATTCAACCACATATATGCCTTATTTTAAGACATCCGCTTCCGTATATGGCGTGAGAGGCAATTATTACGGAAATAC